>VXTZ01000030.1 GCA_009837205.1 Candidatus Dadabacteria bacterium
ATAACGGTCCTAAGGTAGCGAAATTCCTTGTCGGGTAAGTTCCGACCTGCATGAAAGGAGTAACGATTGCCGCACTGTCTCGGCCAAAGACTCAGCGAAATTGTGGTTCCGGTGAAGACGCCGGATACCCGCTACGGGACGGAAAGACCCCGTGCACCTTTACTATAACTTAGCATTGAGTTTTGGTGCTGCATGCGTAGGATAGGTGGGAGCCTGTGAAACTTCGCTTCAGGGCGGAGTGGAGGCAATGGTGAAATACCACCCTTGTAGTTCTGAAATTCTAACTTAGGTCCGTTATCCGGATCAAGGACAATGTTAGGCGGGTAGTTTGACTGGGGCGGTCACCTCCTAAAAGGTAACGGAGGTGTGCAAAGGTTCCCTCAGCTTGATTGGAAACCAAGCGCAGAGTGCAAAGGCATAAGGGAGCTTGACTGTGAGACTGACAGGTCGAGCAGGTGCGAAAGCAGGTCTTAGTGACCCGGTGGTTCTGTGTGGAAAGGCCATCGATCAACGGATAAAAGGTACGCCGGGGATAACAGACTTATCTCCCCCAAGAGTTCACATCGACGGGGAGGTTTGGTACCTCGATGTCGGCTCATCGCATCCTGGGGCTGGAGAAGGTCCCAAGGGTTGGGCTGTTCGCCCATTAAAGCGGTACGCGAGCTGGGTTTAGAACGTCGTGAGACAGTTCGGTCCCTATCTGTAGCGGGCGAAGGAGATTTGAGAGGATCTGCTCATAGTACGAGAGGACCTGAGTGGACGAGCCTCTAGTGTACCAGTTGTCGTGCCAACGGCAGTGCTGGGTAGCTATGCTCGGAAAGGATAACCGCTGAAAGCATCTAAGCGGGAAACCTGCCTCAAGATTAGATCTCCCGAACGTAAGTTCCTAAAGGTCCCTTGAAGATTACGAGGTTGATAGGCTCAAGGTGTAAGTCCTGTGAGGGATTAAGCTGATGAGTACTAACCGACCGTGAGGCTTACTGCGAGGTTTGAAAATTCTCGATACAACACACAATTTTCTCAAGCGTTATATTCGGTTGCCAGAGGTTCTTCCGCTTCTGCGGGTATAAGACCTTCCTAGGATCGTTCCCCGCAACTCCTTTTATCGTTTATAATAACCGTGTTATGGATATCTCCGATCTGCTTACCCATCTGGGAGCGATGGCGATTGTCGCCCTCGCATTGTTCTACTACCTGACCAGAGAAAGGGGTCGGCGCGAATCAGCCGAAACGGAGCTGTCCATTATAAGAACCGAACTGGAAGAGTCAAAGAGCAGAGGTGTGCTGCTTGAAGGGGAGCTTAAGGAATCGGTCGAGGCTACAAGTGTTCTTAACGCCGAGAAAGCCTCTCTTGAGTCCAGCGTAAAGGAGAAGGAAGCTGCAATTGCGGACCGTGATTCCAGGATTTCCGGGTTCGAAAGGCAGGTGAGGGAACTCACTTCCCAGGTTACCGAAAAAGAAAGTCTTCTCTCAAGACTCAGTACCACCATAGAGCAGGAAAGAAAGGGTTTCGAGGAAAAGCTGTCCATTCTGGATGAAGCGAAAAAAAGACTCGGAGATGAGTTTGAGAACCTCGGAAACAGGATTTTTGAGGATACGACCAAAAAATTCACCGATAAGAACAAGACGGATATGGAGACCCTGCTGAACCCCCTCCGAGAGCAGATAAAGGATTTCGAGAAAAAGGTCACCGATACCCACAAGGATGCGAGCAGTGACATGGCTTCCCTAAAAGCCCACATAGAGAACCTCAAGAACCTGGGCGAGCAGATGAGCCGCGAAGCTGTTAATCTCACCACCGCCCTCAAGGGAGAGTCACAGACCCAGGGTGCCTGGGGGGAGATAGTGCTTGAGAGGGCCCTTGAGATGTCTGGCCTGTCCGAGGGCAGGGAGTATCACTCACAGCCGAGCTACAAGGGGGACAACGGCAATACCCTCCGACCCGACGTGATAGTACATCTTCCCGAGGGAAAAGACGTTGTGATCGATTCTAAGGTCTCACTCACCGCTTATGAGAGATACATGTCCTGCGAGAATGAAGAGGAGAAGGGGGATTACCTCAGGCAGCATATTCTCTCGTTTCGAAACCACATAAAGGAACTCAGTTCCAAGGGATACCAGGGTATTTCCGGAATCACGAGCCTTAACTACGTTTTGATGTTCGTTCCGCTTGAATCCGCTTTCATGCTGGCCATAGAGACCGAGAGGGATCTTTACTCTGAGGCTTTCGAGAAAAACGTTATAATTGTCTGCCCCTCGACTCTTCTCGCGACGCTTAGAACAATACACAGCATCTGGCAGTTTGAGTATCAGAACGCAAACGCCAGGGAAATAGCCGAGAGCGCCGGTAGGATGTACGACAAGTTCGTGACTTTCACTGAGCATCTTGAAGAAATCGGAAAGCGCATAGAGCAGTCCGATCAGGCTTATCAGAAAGCGATGAGCAGTCTTCGCGACGGCAAGGGCAACCTCGTGAAAAGAGCCTTGGATCTCAAGGAGTTAGGAATAAAGACCTCGAAAGAACTTCCCCCAGATTTTTCGGAGAGGTCCGAACTCTCGGGATACGCGGTTTCTTCCGGCAAGGAGACGGACGAGGGATTATAGTGATCCGTCGGGTTTAGAAAAAGGAGGGGAAATCGTGTACGATTCCACTTCCTAAATTCGATATCTAGAGAGGTAGCATAGATTGTTTGAGAATTCTATTAAAGGCAACTGGGCTCTGGTGCTCGGTTCTTCAAGCGGTTTCGGGGAGGCCTGCAGTCTTGAGCTTGCGCGCCGGGGAATGAATATTTTCGGCGTCCACCTTGACCGCAGGGGCACGATGGCGAAAGTGGAGAGCATAATTGAGGAGATAAAAGCTACGGGAAGCGAAGTGAAGTTCTATAACGTAAACGTGGCCGACGCGGAGAAAAGACAGGAGGTCATTGGGGATATAAAGGACGTGGTGCAGCAGGATGGCTCCCAGGTAAAGGTGATGATACATTCCGTTGCCTTCGGGACGCTAAAGCGCTACGTTGCGGATGAACGCAGAGACGTTCTTAACAGCAAGAACATTGACATGACTCTAGACGTGATGGCCCACAGCATCGTTTACTGGGCCCAGGATCTTGTTATGGAAGGAATAATGGGCGAGGGCGGGAGAATATTCGCCATGACGAGTTCGGGGAGTCACAGGGTATGGCCTACTTACGGCGCGGTATCGGCCGCCAAGGCTGCCATAGAGGCCCACATACGGCAGCTTGCCGTTGAACTCGCTCCAAGCGGTATTACCGCGAACTCAATAATGGCCGGAGTAACGGACACTCCCGCGCTGAGAAAGATCCCGGGAAACGACAAGCTCCTTGACCACGCTCTCGGGGCAAACCCTTCAGGAAGACTGACGACACCGGAAGACGTGGCAAAAGCCATCGCACTTCTCTCTCTCGACGAAGCCTCCTGGATCACGGGTAACGTAATAGGGGTTGACGGCGGGGAAGATCTTGTTTGATAGGACCGCTTGGTACAATTTACCACGAGAGACCTTGTCTAACAGGTCCTATTAGTATAGAGTATAAAGCATGTTAAGTTACGGCAGAGACAGGGACTGGGATTTAGGAATTTTTCTGCTCAGAGTGGGCTTTGGCTTCTCGATGCTTATTTTTCACGGCTATGGAAAGCTGATTGGGGGTCCCGAAAGATGGGCTAAAGTTGGGGGGTCACTGCAGACCTTCGGAATTGATTTTTATCCGGTTTTCTGGGGCTTTATGGCGGCTTTTGCCGAGTCTTTCTGCTCGGTTTTTATAATCGCGGGAATTTTCTTTATGCCTGCGACTTTTCTTCTATCCGTTAACATGATCGTAGCGGTTCTCTTTCACCTGTATCTTCCGGAGGAGTCACCTGCTGCGGGATGGCAGGGGGCTTCACACGCGATTGAATATCTTTTCGTCTACGTGGTGTTGATGATTTCCGGCCCCGGAAAATACAGGATAAACCTGGGCTGACGGTCTTCGCTGGTTTTTCCATCCAAATAGGTCTTGGATTTTTAAAAGTGTGAGCTATAACCATGTCCAAAAACCGTAGAATTAGTTCCTTTCTTTTATTTGCAGCCACAATGTCAGTTGCTTTGATGCTGTCCGGCTGCCAAACTCTGAATTGGAACGAAAAATGGCAAAGCAACTTTATTGACCAGATGGCTGTGGCCAGAGACAGCCAGATGCTTAAAAACCTAGTGCGCATGCGTTATGGAAACCCGCCTGTATTTACAACTGTTGGAAC
>VXTZ01000031.1 GCA_009837205.1 Candidatus Dadabacteria bacterium
CCTAGAAGCCGCTTTTCTAATAAGACGCATCAGTCGGGTTGACAGAAATGCCAAGAAGTTTAAAAGAGAGCACAAGTTCAAAGTTTACCTTACAAATGCCTCAATGTATTCGGCATTCTTCGGCATTCTGGACAAGAATAACACAACCGTTTTAGGAAAACTGGCGGAAACAGCAGTTTTCAGCCATTTTTTTCACCTAGCTGAATACTCGGAAAAGCCTTATTACGCACGCTGGAGAAATGGAGAGGTAGATATGGTAACCATGAGTTCGCCGGGAATAAACCCCATCGCGGCAATTGAAATCAAATGGTCTGACCGACCACTCAAAGATCCATCAGAAATTAAAGGACTGCTTGATTTTGCAGAAAAAAACAAACTTGCCGACCTAGGAAGCCTAATTTGTTGTACGCTGAGTAAATTTGACTTTCATCAATACGGCAAGAAAAAAATTCTGTTTTTTCCCACAAGTTTCTTCTGCTTCATATTAGGACAATCTCTAAATAGCAGAGAGTTCAAAGAAGGTTTGGTCAAATTCCATGATTCAAAGTGATAATTAGCAAGCTTGGCCAAATTTAAACTGCGCAAAAACTAAAGGTTCTAGTCATATCGAACTCAAGGCAGAACTTTCCCATATCTTTGATCTTATTCGTAAAAAATATTCTTGAAAAACCCCTTCCTAGATGGAGCAACGCCACGAATCAGTCAACTTCAAGATAAGGTCCGATGTCCGAGTGGTTCTCTATTAGAAAGTAGTTGCTCTCTATCATTGTCCCCCTCGCGCGCTCAAGATCGGCAAGGGCTACCCGGTGGCTGGCAAAAGCGCTTATGTAGCTAGACTCCGCGCCTATGAGATCCCTCTGCGCTTCGAGGAGTTCCCTAGTGGTGGAAAGTCCCGCCTTGAACTTCTCTTCCTCGTTCCCGAGCACCTCCTTGGCGAGATTGGTGGAAAGCAGGGCGGCTTCCATCCTCTTCTGGCTGCTTGCGATCTCCCTTATGGCGTTCCTAACGTCGAGGCGCACTGTATCTTTCTGTTTCTGGTAGCTTATAACGCTTCGGTCATAGTCGGCGCGGGCTTTCGCGTAGTTTCCCCCGGCCTTTCTACCGAAGATCGGAAAACTTAACTTCCCCGTAACGCTCCAGCTCGGAAAATCGCGGTCGACGATGCTGTCGTAGGCATGCGAGGAATCGGTGAAGCGACGGGGCACGCCGCCAGACTCTCCGAAAACTAGCCTGTCGGGATTCTCGGAGCCCCCAAGGCCCAGGTACTCGAGGCGGCCCTCGACTGTGAGACGCGGCAGTCTCTGGCGGGAGTAGAAGGTCTTAAGCGCCTGTGCCTTCTCCATCTCCCGCTCCGCCCGGCGCATCTCGGGGCGGTTCTCAAACGCCTGCACCACGGCCACGGCCTCCGAGGGCGGTTCGTAAGCAGTAGGCATGGAATCGGTTACCTCGAGCAGCTCAACGCTTTCCTCCAAGGGGATAACGAGCAGGTTTTTAAGCGCATCCATAGACGCCTCGTAGGCGTTCTCGGAGTTTATCATCCTCACCTTCCTGGCGGCGCTTTCAGAGCGCGCCTGGGTGAGGGCGACTCTGGGCAGAACCCCGACCTCCACTTTTATTCGGGTTCTTCTCTCAAGGTCCAGGGCAAGATCGTAGGCTTTTTTCTCAAGATCGCGGTCGTGGGCCGCGGCCACGACTCCCCAGTAGCTTCTCTCAAGATCGAAAAGAGTCTTCGCCACCATGAGCTCAAATTCGTAAACGGAGATGTCCCTGTTCTTTCTCGAGAGCACCACGGATACCCTGTTGGAGGCTATATCGAAGCCGCGGAGCAGCTCCTGCCCCACGCTGAAACCCAGGCTCGCGGCCCACGAAGGGCTCAGGCTCTCAAGCGGAGAATCGGTCTCGGTCCGCGATACTTCAAGATCGTAGAGCTTGTAGAAGGTTCCGGTGGGCAGCTTCCCCGAGAGTTCGCTTCCGAAGGAGAAAACCTCGGCGTTTACTATTCCGTCCTCTATGAAGGCGCTGAGAACGGGGGTTTTTGTGTCGGCGTAGGAGGCCATGAAACTTATCTCGGGGTCATAGACTCCCCGTTTGCTCTTGTACTCCCCGCGTGCGGCGTCGACGCCGAGCATCCATACCCTTACGTCATGGTTTTTCTCAAGGGCCATTATCTTCGCCTGCGTGAGAGTGAGGGCCTGCGCCCCGACCGAGGCAAAGAGAAGACACGCGGCAAAAACCAGAAAGATTCTAAAGCGTTTTGACATCGAGATACTCCGTTACGTTGGAACCGGACCCCAGCGTTTCGTATCCTGGTCCGGATTTTTCGTCATCCTCTCTGAATGTGGGATAAAAATTTACTGAGAAAACCGCAAAAAGCATAATTTCAGGTCCCGCACTGCCTTGCGAAACGGAAAGAAATGTCGGGCAGTCGCTCAACTTTTTGTCCTTGCTCTTTTTATTCAAGGATTCTGGCGCATCAAGATCGGAGTTCTATGGCGTCCTGGCCCCTTGCAACTTCCGGGCGGCTTTATCAAATGTGTAGGAACCGGAAAATGGTCCGCCCTGCGTTTTGGCTACCGCCCGGGCCTTGTTTATGATCAGAGCATCGGCAAAATCAGCCCCGTCAGATTCCAGATAGTCATTTAAAGCCATCCACACGGCCGCCCCGTCTTCAAAGCGCACATTCGGCTCCTCAAACAACGCATGAACCACTCCGGCCAATTGATCCTTGTTAAGCCGGTACTTCTTCCCGCTTAACGTCCATAGGGTTCCTGCCAGCACCACGTCGGTTATCAGAACCGCATCGCCGCCCTTGATCAGACTGGCCGCTGTATCGGCCTGCGCCGCATCGTCATTCAGCAGATAACGCAACAGCACGTTGGTGTCGACCGCAATCATGGATCCAGTGCGTCTTCTAGAGATTCCTGATCCGTTACTGAAGGATCGCCCTTAACGTGTTGCAACAGTCCCTGGGCGGCCCCTTCCACCTTCCTGACGATGGTTAAGCGGCCGTCAGCAACAAAGGTCTCAATATAGTCGCCGGGCTTAATGCCAAGCTGATCGCACTGGCTGGCCGGGAGCGTGATTTGTCTTTTACTGCTGACTTTCGGCATTCCGTACCTCTTTACAAAGCTGATAACAGTAAAGATAGCTTGTTCTTTACTATGCGGCAAGGAGTAAAGAAATCCAGAGAATTCCTGAACCATGCCTCCTTATTCTCTGCCGGTTTTCCCCCACGATGTCGTTTTCCGTAACAACCATATTGAAGACGGGGGAACAGCCTCGCCGCTTAACAAGTACCGAACATGTCCCCCCAACCCCTGCAGCCCGTAATCCGGTGCCGCAAAACATTCCTTTTACAAAGCACCCGCTTAATATGAATCCGCTTCTAAGACCCCTCGGGACAGAGAATCGGAAACATAACTTCATGCCAGGTGTTCCCGAAATCTGAACGCGTTTACGGCAAGCAGTCCTTCCGCAACCGGAAAACTCTGACGGGTACGGCACAGCACCATAACAGGCAATCTTGCCCGCGGTCCGAGCAGTTCGTGAACCTTTAGGGCTTGAGCAAAGTCACGCGGCGTCGGAAGTTCCTTCCATTTCGCTTCCGCCAGAGTGAGACGACCGTCCTTCTCGATAATGAAATCCGTTTCGCGTGACTGGTCCCGATAGTGCCATATGGTCGCTTCCGGAGCCGCCAGAGACAGGTATTTCCGCAGTTCGCCAAAAACAAAAGTCTCCCATATCGCTCCAATCAGGTAGCTTTCGGTCACCGCCTGTCCTTTAAGCCCCAGAAGGAAACACAGCAACCCGACATCATTGAAAAAAAATTTGGGCGTCTTCGCAAGACGCTTCCCCGGATTCGCAAACCAAGGTTCAAGCAGCGTAACCTGGTTGGATGCCACAAGCACGTTCAGCCACTTGTCGGCGGTTTTGCTGTTTATTCCCGTTTCCTTGGCAATTTCCGACTTGTTAAGCAATTGTCCGCTGCGAAGAGCCAGGGCGCGCATGAAGCGGTCAAAGTCCCGCAACGATGAAACATTTAAAAGCTGGCGCACATCGCGCTCAAGATAAGTCGCCTGATAGCTGGCGAAATAGTCCGCGGGCCTCATCGCCGGATCCTTCCAGAGCTGCGGCATAAACCCGCGAGCGAGAATCCCGGCCATCCCCTCGCCCTCTTCCATGCGGGAAAACACGGGCCCAAGTTCCTGAACCGTAAGGCCTTCAAGCTCAAGCACGCCGCAACGTCCCGCCAGAGATTCCGATACTCCCTGCATCAGGCTGAATTTCTGCGACCCGGTCAGAATGAAGCGTCCATTCATATCCCTGCGCTTGTCTATTTCAACCTTCAGGTAGCGAAACAGCCTGGGGGCGTACTGAACCTCATCCACGAGCAGCGGCACGGAATGACGCGACAGAAACAACTGAGGGTCCTCTTCTGCCAACTGGGCTTCCGCCGGAAGGTCGAGACTTACGTAGTTATAGTCCCCGAACAGTTTTGTCAGCAGCGTTGTCTTGCCCGTCTGGCGGGCTCCCGTAACGACAACGGCAGGAAAGTGCCCCGCCATGCGCCTGACTGACGCGGCTATTTCTCTTGGAAACTCATTATCCGACATATCAGGTATTGAAACTCCATTATTTATGGGTTTAGAATAACTGAATTGTCAGGTCCTCTCAAGAGAAAAACAACTAGATGCGGAAAGAAACATTGACATGAAACTATTTTATCTATGCCCGAAGAGCTGTCTTTTTTTCTTCCGCGATTTTTTAATAACCATGAAAATTGGATGGCAGGCTTCTTCAGCGCAAACACCTTGAAGCCTATTGTTTTTTGCAAATCTGTTATTCCATGTTATATTTGCAAAACATGGAATATATCCAGCGCTATCTGACTAATACAATCCGCAAGGCTATGGTTTCTTTTCCAGCGGTGCTGGTCACCGGTGCCAGACAGACCGGCAAAACCACCTTGCTACGTACCGAATTCGGCACATCGCATGATTATGTATCGCTTGAACGCCCTGACATACGCAACAGGGCATTAGCGGATCCTGTAGGGTTTTTTACGCAGACCCCAGGACCGCTGATCCTGGATGAAATTCAATACGCGCCAGAGTTGCTGCATTACATAAAGGAGCTGATAGACACACGGCGCAGACCTGGACAGTGGCTACTTACAGGTTCTCAAAGCTTCTCGCTGATGCAGGGAGTGAGTCAGACGCTGGCCGGCCGCGTAGCCGTGTTGAACCTTGATCCCTTGTCCGTAAGAGAACTGTCGCAACAACCACAGGTCTCTCCCGAAGATATGCTTGAATGGATGTTCGGATCCGCTGAAAAGCACCCCCCCTCCAAGGCAGGAGGAATGTCCGACCCGGTTGATACGGTAGACGCAGAATTTTTCCGGAACGATAACAAGCAAGCCGCCGGTCCCGGCTTTGAGGATTGGCTGTTGCGCGGCGGCTTCCCCGAACCCTGTCTGAACAAACAGGTGGACCGGCAGCTTTGGTTTTCCGGTTATCTGCAAACTTACATACAGCGCGACGTCCGGGATTTGACTCAGGTAAGCGATTTGGAAACTTTCTACAAGTTCCTGCTGCTGGTCGCCGCCCGCACCGGACAACTCCTGAACATGACGGAGCTCGGAAACGAAATCGGCATTGCCGGACCTACGGTAAAGCGCTGGCTGTCCGTGCTTAAGACCAGTCAGCTGATCTGTCTACTGCCGCCTTATCATAAGAACTTCGGCAAACGACTAAGGAAAAGTCCCAAGCTGTATCTGCTTGATCCCGGACTTGCCGCTTTCATGCTGGGCCTGCATTCACAGAGCTCCATCCTGCAAGGTCCCTCCCTGGGAGCATTGGCGGAGACCGCCGTGGCGGCGGAGTGGCTGAAGTTTTTTCGCCAGCACGGGGAGGAACCCCAGATCTATTACTGGCAATCGAGCGGCGGCAAGGAAGTTGATCTGATCATCGAGCGCGACGGCAGACTGTACGCGCTTGAAGTCAAGGCGACGGCGACACCCCGGGCGGAACACGGCAAAAACCTCAAGCAGTGGCTGAAACTGGCCGGCGCGAACGCGCGCGGCGCGCTGGCCTGCAACATCAACAAACCGCAAGCCTTGCTGCCGGGCATAAGAGCCATTCCCTGGCATCTGAACGCGTACTCCGATTGAAACAGCCCTCTAATATTCCAGAACCCAATGCTTTTTTGGTATCAGCTTGAAATGTTCAACTGGTTCTCTTAATAGCCCAGATCAGCTCCAAAACGCAGATCTGAACCTAGGTTTTCGTGCAGCCTGAGATTGGCACAAAGCATTCATAGTTCTTCTTGAACTCCTATCTGCTGTAACAAACGTTGTCTGACTTTTTCATATACAGAGATTTCGCTTTCTTCAGCAACCTCTAAAGTTACCGCCAAACCGTAGGGGATTTTCTCCTCTAATTTTTCGGTTGCATCTTTTTTGCATATAACCTGCAAAACAATTTCTTCATTTTGCTGAAACTCCCTCAATTCGCTTTTTCCTTCTAGGACTTCATGCTGAACGGTTCCGCGTTTGTTTTGATTATGATCACTGTCGACACGCTTAAGTCTCAGGGGGGGGGTTCATCCCATTTAGAAGCGGATTTGATTTCGAGCTTAGCTTCTCTGAAATAACAATGTCCCGGATTGATCGGTGAGAACCATGCCAAGGTGACTACCATGCGACGAAACATCCTCTGACCGCCGAATTCGGCAGGAACGGGAAAGCGGTACTCATGTATTTCTTCGACTGTTATTTCACCGAAGCCGATTACCGTGCCGCGTTGTTCGGTACAAGCCAACACCCTCTCTACATTCACCGCCCCTAAGCTCCTGTCGCTACGCTACCCAGATCAAGCAATTACTTTCGTTCGGATATTGACTTTTTGAATGTATGTTGTATCATACACGGTACAATACTTTCTGAAAAGGTTATTATGCAAGAAAAACCTGCACATCCCGGGACTTTTATCAGAGAAAAAATTTTTCCGCACGGCATGACCGTCACGGCGGCCGCAGAATTACTTAACATTGGTAGACCTGGACTATCAAGAGTTTTGAATGGAAAGGCAGCCCTGTCTCTCGAGTTAGCGGAGCGCATACAGCATGCTTTCGGTTTTCCGGCTGAAAAGCTTCTGAAAATGCAGGCTTCTTACAACTCTGAGACATCAAATCCTGCTGGTCTTTACGTACCTCCTTTCCTCCATATTCTCGCCCGACAGATTGAAAGGTGGGCATCGGAAAACAATGAAGCACGGAGGAGGCTTCCTGTGCTGCTACGCATTCTGGTGAATTCAACCGCAAGCGGCCTGAAGAAGGTTGATTTCTCGGGAAATGAGGATGCCGAAAGACCCGGATGGGACGGGACTGTTGAAGCAGATAGTGCAACCCCTTGGATTTCCCAAGGCTCTTCGTGCTGGGAGTTCGGGTGCGGTAAAGATATAAAGCGTAAAGCCGACAGCGACTTCAAAAAAAGAACCGGATTTGTACCGGAGATAGAACGCCTAGCCACCACGTTTGTTTTCGTCACCCCGAGAAAATGGATCGGAAAAAACGACTGGGAAAGGACTCGCCGCGAAGAACGTCAATGGGGAAACGTGCGGGTCTTTGACGCAAGCGACCTTGAGCAGTGGATAGAGCAATCGATTCCCGCACAGATATGGTTCGCACATGAAACGGGAATTAGCAGCGAAGGGGTGTTTTCGCTGGAACAGTGCTGGAAGCACTGGCAGGCGGACTGCGAGCCCGCCCTTGCGCCGTCCCTTTTCGACCAAGCGTTAATGGAATCAAAAAACCGTGTCGAACGGTGGCTTGCCGACCCTCCGGGTGAACCTCTTAAAATAGCAGCCGACTCAACGGCGGAAGCACTCGCGTATCTCCATGTCGTGTTTTCTGAAGAAGAACCCTTGTTTCAGGAAAACAGGGACAGAGTGGAGGTATTCAAGGAACCCGGCATTCTTCCTGACCTTCTTTCCGCAGAATCCGGCCTGATCGTCGTTTCAACCTCCCCGGAAACCGAACGCGAACTTGCTCCCTACCGGAAATCGCTAAAAGCAATTCTCGTTTATTCACAGAACATGGCGAACGTAAATCCCGACATAACCCTGAAGCCGCTTAACTACTCCGCACTTGACAATTCTCTGAAAGAAATGGGATTCGATCGGGATGACATCGACCGATATCGCCGCGAGTGCGGCTACTCCCTTACAGTTCTCCGCCGTCGGCTCTCAAGGCTACCGAAAGTCAGAACTCCGCAATGGGCGGGTACGGAGCACGCGGAAAAGCTGATCCCCATGGTATTAGCAGGCGCATGGAACTCCAGCAACGAAACGGACAATTTTCTCGTCTCGGAATTAGCGGATGGAATGGATGTTGAGAGTGAAATCCGCAGGCTGTCTCAGCTTGAAGATTCTCCCGTATGGTCATTTGACTCGTATAGGGGCGTGAAGTCGAAAATCGACGCCCTGTTCGCAGCCAGCGAATCCGTAACGGCGTCGCATATCGAGAGGTTTTTTCAGGTGGCGGAAATCGTCCTCTCAGAATACGACCCTGCGCTTGACCTCCACGGAAAATCCCGAGAGATTTCGGACCTGCTCAGAGGAAGCGTAATTAACTCCTTTGTCCTTCTTGCCGTGCACGGCAACGAGCTCTTTAGAGAGAGGATAGGTTTTGATATAGAAATACAGATCCAGAAAATAATAAGAGAACTGCTTGAACCCCTTACCGCAAGAACTCTCGAAGACCAATGTGATGCACTGCCCGCGTACGCGGAAGCCGCACCCGGCACCTTTCTGTCCATTATTGAACAGGACATTGATGAAAACGAAGGCAAGGAAGTCTTTGATTTTTTCCGTCCCATAAGCACATCTTCTTCTGGGTCACCGTCCAGGGCGGAGATGCTCTGGGCGCTTGAGTCTCTTGCATGGTCCGGCGAGTACCTAGCGCGCGTAGCGAGAATACTGGCGCGCATCGCCGAAGAGGAAATTGCCGACAACTGGGCCAACAGCGCGACAAACAGCCTCAGTGCCATATTCCGTTCATGGATCCCCCAGACCTCTGTGCCCGTCAATAAACGCATCGAAGTTTTTAACCGTCTTCTAGAAGAGCGCCGCAACAAAGAGTTCCATGACAGCGTAGTCTGGTCCTTGTGTATTGAGCAGTTAAATACCGGGCACAGGACCGGACATTGCAGCTACAAGCCGAAATGGCGCACTGACGGGCATGAACACGGGGAACCCGCAACGGAAAACGAGAATCTCGAATTCATCCGCAACGCGGCAAGACAAGCCATTGACTGGCAGTATCATACTAAGGAGACCCTAGCGGATCTTATCCAGTGTCTAGGTCCTCCCACTGAAATACCATATGAATGGCTACCTGAAGTCTGGAAACTGACTGAAAACTGGCACAACGAGAAAAGCACTTCGGATTCGGACAGGGCATGGCTTTACGAAATAATGCACGCCTCGGTTGATTTCAGGATTTTCCCCGAGGCACGCAGGATATATGAAATGCTTGAGCCTTCGGATCCGATTCTTGAGCACCGGTGGCTCTTTCGGAAGTTCTCCGTCCCGCGAGCAAAAAAGTCCGATTACCTGAAGTCCACAGATTTCCGCAAACACGCAGAGAAAATCAAAAAACAGAGAATATCCGCTCTCCATGAAATTCATTCCAAACGGGGAGTCGGCGGACTGATAGAGCTTGCGAGATACGGGGAAGGACAGATGGTAATCGGGGGTCTGTCCGTGCAGGTCGATTCTTTTGATGACAACGAGGCAAAAGCTCTTGTCCTTAAAGCTCTTGACGGCATCACGGAAGAAAACAGCCAGCATATGGAAAGACTGATCGCAGGAACTCTCGGCGGACTTGAGGACGCTTGTCTCGAAAAGATCCTTGAAGGTTTCTCGGAAGCAATTCCCGAAGAAAGGTTTCTCAAGATTCTCCTGCTCGCTCCTTTCGGCAGGAAAACTTGGGAGTTTGCAGACAAACTTCCGGGAGAAGGAAGATTGCGATATTGGAAAGAAGTCAATTTGCGGATGATTTACAACCCATCTGAAGTAAATGAAGCCGTGGAGAAGCTGATACAGGTAAAACGTCCTCGCGAGGCGGTTTTTCTACTTGAATACGATCTTAAAATAATTGAGCCAAGGCGCGTATTACGGCTGCTTGAGACTATAGTCAAAATCGGAAACGAAGAACAAAAAAATTATCAAGTAAACCTCGACCAGGAGTTTGTTGAAGAAGCATTCAAATATCTGGATGAAAGAGCGGATACCCCAAGCGCACAAATATTAAATCTGGAATTTGAATTCGTCAATTTCCTAGAAAGATCGGAAAGAGGGATGCGCGTGCTGGAGAGAAAAATAAACGAGCATCCTGAACTTTTCGCGGAAATGGTTGTGCTGGCATACAGACGCGATGACGGACAAGAAGACAAAGTCCCATCTTCTGTTCCAGAAAATATCGTTAAAAACAGAGCATGGAAGATGTACAGGTCAATTAAAGCGATAAGGCGGCTTCCAGGGCGAGATGAATTCGGAAACCTAAACACCGAGAGACTAATTAGGTGGATTTTTGATGTGCGGGGGAGGTGCGAGCGACGCGGACGGCTTAATATGGGTGACATCTGCATAGGCTCCCTTCTTTCGAATTCGCCGGAAGGCAATGATGGGATCTGGCCATTTGAACCCGTCAGAGATGCGTTGGAGAAAATTTACAGTGAACATCTCGGCAAAGGATTCACCTTGGGCAGCTACGATTCATGCCGCATACATATAGGCCATGGAGGTGACCCGGAACGTGCGATTGAAAACAAGCATAAAGAATGGGCACAGAGAACACAGTACTCTCATCCAAAAACATCTAAAATGCTAAGAGAGATTGCTGAGCACTATTCTGATCTGGGAAGACATTATGATATAGAAGCCGAAAAGTTCTATCGACAGCTGTCTTTCTAACATGAAACAGAAGCTAAGATATACAGAGGATTTCCCGAAACCGCAGAATCGCAATTTTCACGTAAAACGCGTTACATGGATATAAAACTTAAGTTGCCTTATAAAATTGTTTCCTACCTGAGACGAATAAAAATTGAATATGATCAGTATGAGAACGAGTTCTTTTCGAATATTGTCAGTTCAGCAAAAGTGTTTATCAGGAAACCGTTCAGAATCTACGAAGATTTTGGCGGGGTCAGACACGACTATGACGTTGTATTTTTTCTCCCAGCTTCTGTTATGGAAAAAATCGACCTCAGGAAGGAAAAATCCTATCGTGAAGAAATTCGCAAAGATCTTGAAAGATGCAAAGATGTCGAAGATGAATACTTTCAAAATGTTTTCTTTGCCTGTGAAAACGAGAACGATGAAGAATACCGCCAAGCCGTCTCACTGACTGACCGCCCCCAAGTTAACCCCGAAACGCTGGATATCTGGAAACCCGGGCAGGTGAGACTTTTCATAAGTCACCGAGACAATTACAAGAAAGAAGCAAGAGAATTGGCCGATGCTCTGGAAGCTTACGGGATATCTTCGTTTGTCGCCCACGAAGCTATCGGACCGATGACCACATGGCAGCATGAAATTCTCAAAGGCTTGGAGACAATGGAGATTATGCTGACCTTTATAACCGATGATTTCCATGAAAGCGTATGGACCAATCAGGAAATAGGCTTTGCGCTTGCTCGCAATATCCCGGTTCTATCTCTCAAGCTCCAAAATACCGACCCGAGGGGTTTTGTCAGCGGTGAGCAAGCTCTAAAAGGTAATTTTGAACGCCCGTCGGATTCCGCTCCAGAAATTTACAAACTCATTGAGAAAAGGCTAAATGACAAGAAACGCATGCAGGGTGCTCTGATCACCGCATTTATCGAGTCACCCAGCTGGGACGATACGCGGGTCCGATTTAACCGATTAAACAACGTTGTCGAAAGCCTGTCGGAAAAAGAAGTGGAGCGAATTATTGACGGATTCAAGAAAAACGACCAACTCTATCACGCTATTTACCTCAAAAACGAATATAATCGCCTCAAGAATTTTTTAGAGCGAACCACGGGGAAAAAATATGTCATTAGGGGCAATATTATCTCCTACGAAGGCGAACCCGAGTTTCCAGAATAATTATCACGCAACAACACAAAAGGCTTAAGGAGAGAAAAATGACTAAAAGACAAAAACCGGAACCCAGCGAACCTGACGAAGTCTTCAGCAACGAGCTTTTCTCGGTAGCCCGTTTCGGTAAAAACTTGGTTTGGGAATCAAACCTGACCAAGCAGTCTTACGAAGAATATCTGAAACGATGCGCAGAGTTCTATCCCGAAACAGTCAGCAAGATTGATCGATTGGTTGCGACTATAGCGGAGCAAGTGCGCCGATTGCCTCCCGAAACTCTGTTGAGAATCGCCTGGCAGAAAATGGTTCTCCGGCATACTAACGTTGAAGCGGAGGCGGAACTTACGCAGGATGATGCGGTCTCCATGCGTATGATCGATTATGTTCAGAGCATAATTGCGTCAGTGAAGCCACTTGAAAACCCGAAAACCGATGTCAGCGAGGAGGATTGGAACGCCCTCCGCGACAATGTCAAGGAGCTGTTTGAAACGCTGAACATAAATTATCAAATCTGCCGGACGGCTAAAGCAAAGAGTGAAGACCCAGACCATGATGATGATTTTGAAGAATTCCGCTTCAGGGCGCAATTTTACTGGTGCAACGTGAGGGGAAACCGCTATCAGGCACACCAAGAGGCATATCTCCGCGATATTTTTTTCCCCCACTCAGCAGAAATGGTGAAACTCTTTGGAATCAGTTCCGAAGAGTTCATAGAGGAACTGACGAAAATCTGGAACGCATTATCGTACGGATATCAGCAAGCTCTTGAGGAGATGGTAACGTTCCACAGGGACACCATGGCCGCAGTTGAGGAAAAAATGGAAACAGGCTCGGTTGACAAGGGTATAGCGCTTGAAGAGTTGTTAAATGCTGTAGTTGAAGAAAACGGCTGGGAAGAGCGTGGCAACAAAGCATTCGGACAGTTCCTTGGCAGTAACCTCTGCAACATGCAAAAAACAACCGCATTGCCGAAAAAACTTCTTGACGAACTGTCTTGGGGACAGGGCGAAGATACCGATTTTTTCGCCGAAGGTGAGTTCAAAGGCTGGCCGCTTCGTATCTGGCCAACTTTCAAACGACCGTTCATTCAGATTGCCGGACAATACTACTGCTTTGATCTTCACTCTCTTTTTGACAATATCTACCGCATCATGCAACGGATCATACTCCGCCTAGATCCTACTTATGCGGAAACTTGGAACAAAACTCAACAGGAACTTTCTGAAGCCCTGCCGTTTAAATACCTGAGTGTGATTCTGCCGGGAGCTACGGGGTGCCAATCCGCCTACTATAAATGGTTTCCTAAAGAATCAAACACCAGAAAAGACTGGTGCGAGGTAGATGGAATACTCATTTATGACGACTACCTCTTCATCATTGAATGCAGGGGCGGGGCGTTTACCTACACTTCGCCAGCAACAGACTTCCCCGCTTTTGTAAATTCTCTCAAAAATCTAGTTCTTAAACCCGCAAGCCAAGGGAAACGCTTTCTGGACTATCTCTGCAGCTCTGAAGCTGTTGCTATCTTTGACAAGAACCACAAGCAGATCCGAAAGCTGCGCAAATCCGACTTCCGTCATATCAACATCTGCCTTGTAACACTGGATTCTTTCACAGAGATGGCCGCGCAGGTCCAGCATCTCCACAAAATCGGCGTCAACGCTGGCCCTGATCCAGTATGGGCAATCTCTGTTGACGACCTGCGCGTATACGCCGACATCTTTGAGAATCCGTTACATTTCCTGCACTACGTGCAGCAGCGTGGCGAAGCCTTCAAGTCAGACATTGTGCAAGTAGACGATGAACTTGACCACTTGGGCCTGTATCTGGAACATAATCACTACTCCACTCACGCAGCCAGAATCCGAGGGGATTCACAAGCACGCATTAACTTCAACGGTTACCGAAGCAATATCGACAAATTTTTCCTAAAACGCATGCGCAACCCAATGTGCCCCTGCCCACTGAAACAAGATTCGCCGCCTCGCTTCACAGAAATTGTTGACTGGCTGGCCAGCACCAATAAGGCAAGACGAAGCAAGCTGGCATGCTACCTTCTCGACCTGAACGGAGACATACGAAACAGCCTGTCTGCGTATATTGACGAGGAATTGAAACTGCAACCGACAACCCGTCGCCCAAAGCCTTGGTCAATTCACGGAGGCAATACGATTGGCTGTACGATATTTTGTTACACAGACAGCTACGTCCCAAGAAATGCCGAATTCGCCCTCTATCATTCTAAAACAGTTATGATTCTTGCCGAAGAACCTGAAAGACTGCTGATCGAAATTAGTTACTCTGACAACAATGCATTGCAGGGCGTAGAATGGACATGGCTTGACTCATCATCAATTCCTGCCGCGGAACTGGCGCTTCTGAAAGTTGGCGCGGAAACGTTAAGGAAAAAGAGACTGAAGTCAACCAAATTAACAAAAAGGCGGAAATAGACTATTTGGTTTTAAGTTCGTATGCTCACTGATATACGTCCGTAAGCTTCATATACTCAACCTGTCCTAACTTCCGCATGCAAACCTCTTTTTATTTCGGTATCGAGAAATCATTGTGAGAAACAACGGAAGCTAGCTCAATTGTTCCATTCGCACATTCCCAATAATGTAGGCGAAACTCGCTGTCTATGTCACGTCTCTGCGCTTTGTCAAGTCCACGCATAAGTTGAGGGGAATTCCCTCCAGGCTCAGTCCTAAGCCCACGAACAGCGCTCAAGTTTTCACGTTGAACAGTTTCAACAATGGACCGAAGTATTTTAGGTGGTAGGGAACTGCCCTGCGCAGCACACCAGCTCTGGGATTTTTGACGAAATTCAGTACCGAGACTGGGAACTAAACTGTTTTCCCAGTCGGGTTCCTCGCCTCGTGCCACAGCGTTTTTGAATAAGGCAATGCGTATCGCTAATTCAACACCCAGATTATCCGAGGCTCCAATTAGAACAGATGCTTCATCCAAACATTCTATAAGCCCCTTGAAATCATCGCATGCGAGAACATCTCCTTCAAAAAATTGAGGGGGAGAGGGTAAATCGGGAATATCGTTCCGCTCATGTTCAAGGCAGTGAATTTGTGCTCTGATTTTTACCACCTTCTTCGGTGCCTCTCTTGGCTGCTTTGGTCACCCACATATATCGAATAATTGGCCCTTCCCAGTGGGCTTTTTCCCAATTTAACTGAACAAAGAGGCAACACCCGTTGACTCAGGGAGCATATGCGACATAAACTTTCCAGTAGCTCATAGGAATGCAGTTTCAAAGTTCTTGAGTGAAGACCACGGGGTGGGAAAACTTCCCAAAGAAAAACCGACGATAAGGAGTTCCCCAATGAAGATTTCCAGACTGAAAATAAAGCGTTTTCGAGGTATCAGAAAATGCAGGCTTTTCTTCACTGATCACGCCGTTTTGGTAGGCGACAACAACAGCGGCAAATCTACAGTACTTGAGGCCATTGATCTTGCACTTGGCCCAGACAGGCTCAGCCGAAAACCGGTAATTGACGAACATGATTTCTATCTGGGAGAGTACTTGGCAAATGAAGGTGAGAAATCCAGAAAAATCAGGATTGAAGTTACAATAACGGGCTTAAACGATGAGCAGCGCAGCCGCTTTGCCGATTACATAGAATGGTGGGACAACTCAAAAGATGCCTTCCAGTCCGGGCCCCCCGGTAGAGGATGTTGACGATGATTCAATTGAAGAGGCACTCCGCGTAACGCTCCTGGGAAACTATGATCCCGAAGAAGATGATTTCTCGGGGAAAACCTTCTTTTCCGGAAGCCTAGAGGAAAGCGACTCACCCGTACCTTTCGGGAAAACGGATAAGAGGTATTGCGGGTTTCTCTACCTACATCGTTTTCTTCGCTCTTGACTAAAGATATAACGCATCAAAGAGAGAAGACTTGCCACATCCATTTGGACCGAACAGCATGATCAGGCGCGCCGTTTCCGGAATGCTCTCAATAGTCAGATGTGTAAAGCGTTTGAAATCCTTGATAACAATTTTTTCGAGTTTCATATCTGTTCTTCTGGCACTGCTAAAATTTGTCGGAAAATTCCGGCGCATCCACCTTTCCCCACCTGAAAACCCCGCTCCCTCACCATCAAAAGGGCATGAAAAAAGCGGGCAACCTTTGTGAGGGAGCCCGCTTCATTCAAGCTTTGTTAGCTTTTATTTTGGTTTTGTTCTTATTTCGCGAATTGGTCGATGTAAACCATCAGCCTTGTCTGAAATGCCCAGATCGTGTCCTCGGCTGTGGCAGTGACTTCATTAGCAGCTGCGTGAGCCTCCTGCAATTCCTTAAGACCGTCTCCGGCAAGCACCAGGCTTCCGATGAAGTCAAGGTTTACACCCGGATGAAGCGTCCAGCTGAGTGTTCCTTCGATCTCGGTTCCGAGATACTCATCAACTTCAGTAGCTGGAAGACCTGAACCGAAAGCACCGCTGTCAAAAGCCGAAACGGCATCCGTCTCATCGTTCCAGGCAATCAGAACCTGAGGAGTGAACCCGAGGTTGTCGGAAAGCTGCATGTTCGCGTACAGCTTGGCATATATAGCGTTTATAACGCTTCCTTCTATGTTGTAAATAGTCGGAATGACATGCTTGAAAAGAAGGTTGTCTACATTGTAGGCCGGGCTGAACGGAAGGGCGTTACCTTCAATTGTCGTTCCGGTAGAACCATCATCACCCTGCGCCCAACCGGCTTCAAGACCTATCGTGCTTACCTGAGCCATCATTGAAGGCATAAACTCAAGGCGGCCCGCCATGTCAAAGGCGTAGTCAAACTCAAGTGGGAGATTCGCTCCCTCTGCACCTAGAGGAGTATCCAACTCTCCTCCCCCGAACATCTGGACTTCATACGTGAAGCTCCAGTTGGCTGCCTTAAGCACAAGCAGACCGGAATAAAGTGAAGTGCGGTCAACATCCCAGTTGTTTCCAAGCCCTTCATCGCTGAATATATTCTTCTGATGCAGGTACGGGAACCCGTAAGCCCCTACGGTCACGTTCACGTCTCCCATTTGCTGGTTGTAAATACCCGCTGCGGCAAGTATATCGTAACCCGAACCGCTTCCATTATCCCCACCAAACAAAGTGTTACCGTTGTTGAATACGTCAGATACGAGAACCAACGTGAAAGTTCCTGCTCCGGCCGGGAATGACTTTAACCAGAGAGCCCTGTCAACCACGAAACCGAGATCGGAATGCGGGTCATGTCCGCCGTTTGCGAGAATTCCAAGACCCCAGTCAAAAGGCTGGCGTCCTATCCTTACGAAACCAAGATTGTTCGGAAGAACTATGTCAGCGTGAAGCATGCGCACGGTGAAAAACCCGTAATCGTCATCTATCGCCTTAGGACCTGTCAAAATAGCGCCGTTGAAACGATCGCTTGGTCTAAGGTCCGACAGCACAACGCTGTCATCTTCCCCAAGAGTACCACCGAAGAAGTGGGAAGTCGCTCCGCCCCATATCATGTTGCTCGCAACGTCAACCTGTGCTCTCACGGTAACCGCATCGCTCAATCCCAACTGCGGGGTAACCCTGAGCGTCGTATCAACAACGCTAATCGTTTCATTATTTAACAAAGTGGCGTTGTCAATGACGCGCACCCTTGTTCTCATGTAGCTCGGAAATCCGCCTAGCGACCAGTCAATCGCAAATGACGGAACCGACATGCCGAGAACGGCAAAAAATATTATAAGCCATCTGGCTTGAATCATCTCTCCTTACCTCCTGTAAAATTTATGTTTCCATAATTAGCGTTAAGGGACATAAAAACCGGAATCCCTCAAGGCATAACCAAACTAGTTGCAAGTTTACTACAAAAACAATCCAACTTCAAGCATTTTTTCCCTTAACGGAAAATCACACTTCTCCTTAAATACTTCCTTAACATTAAACCAGAAGCGCGTTCATGTCAAGAGGAAATTTCCCC
This sequence comes from Candidatus Dadabacteria bacterium, assembly GCA_009837205.1. Taxonomy (NCBI): domain Bacteria; kingdom Pseudomonadati; phylum Thermodesulfobacteriota; class Candidatus Dadabacteria; species Candidatus Dadabacteria bacterium. The sequence goes on from VXTZ01000031.1 coordinate 18,066, forward strand.
GTCGCTCCGCAGCGCAAAACCCGAAACCGCTTCCGGAGAGGGAGAAACATCCCGGATCAAAAAGACAATAGAAAGCAGCCGGGCGCAGCAGCGAAAAAATGACGGGGCTGGATGACACGCCCGCAATATGCTGTCTTTTATAAAAACGCAGGCTTGTTTCTTGTAAAATCGCGGACAAGAAAACAGCAACCGGAAGTCACTGCCCCTTTAGAACTGCCGCCATTTTCCGAAGACCGATCGCCTCGACATTCCGGGCAACCGGATAGCGGTCAGAACCGGCGGTAACCACAAAAGATCGCTCGGGCTTGATGTCTTTCAGAGCATTCCGAAAACCCTTGCCGAGAGCCCCCCTGAGGCTGCGTTTGATTTCGACCGCCCAAGGAGCTAGGCTCCCGGGAAGTTCAAGCACAAGATCCACCTCAGCCCCCGCAGAAGTACGGTAAAAACTCGCCCTGGTTCCGGCAGGAGCAACTGACAGAAGGTTCTCTATCACGAAACCCTCCCAGCTCGCTCCGACGACTGGGTGACCGGCAAGGGAATTGTAATCCGTTACACCCAGAAGGGCGTGGACTATCCCGCTGTCGCGCACATAAACTTTCGGGGACTTCACGAGACGTTTTCGTACATTGACGTAAAACGGCCGCAGGCGGCGCACCAGCAGCAGATCAGCCAGCAGGTCTATATAGCCGGTCACGGTACGGGCACTTATGGAAAGGCCGGACGCAAGCTTCGAGATGTTAAGCAAGGTGCCCTGTCCGTGAGCAAGCATAGTCCACAGACGCTCAAGGGTCTCCGCCGGAATCTGCCATCCGAACTGCTGCACATCGCGCTCAAGGTAGGTGCGGATGAAGTTGCGACGGAAGGCGAAACTGTCGTCATTGTCTTCAGCTAAAAAACTGTCCGGAAAACCGCCGCGCACCCAGAGAAGATTCAGGGAATCGTCATCCCCTCCTGCTTCAAGCACGCTCAGCGGATTCAGTTCAACGTATTCTATCCGCCCCGCAAGGCTTTCCCCCGATTGTCTCAGCAAGTCAACCGATGCTGACCCAAGGATCAGGAAGCGTCCCGTCCGCATCCCCCGGCGTCTTCCCTGATCAATCAGGCCGCGCAGCTCGGAAAAAAGCTCCGGTATGCGGTGAACCTCGTCAAGAATAACCAGACGGTCCTCGTGCGCCCCTAGGAACAGTACCGGGTCAGCCAGCTTGGCACGCTCTTCCCTCGCTTCGAGATCAAGGTACAGCGCCCCCGACTCCCCGGCAATATCAAGCGCCAAGGTCGTTTTGCCGACTTGACGCGGGCCGATCAGCGCCACGGCGGCTTGTCGGCCGAGAGCTTTTCTTAGGGAGTGGGAAGCATGACGTTCTATCATGCTTGCAAATTATACATAGCTATTCTTAATTTACAAGAATAATTTCCGCATAACAGATAAGATACCGTTGAGAGACTGATGTACAAAGCAAGTCTTTTCATGCCCAGAAAACTACAGATTGAAAAAGTGCGGCTGCTTGTAACCACGGAAAGAAAGAACTTCTGTGAACATGACTCTATTCATAGATTGGGATTAGCAACAAAGCGAGCACCCCTTGCTATTTCCAGAGCCAAAAGCTTCCTTGCATCCTTGCCAAGTGGCCAGCCTCTAATATTGGCATGATTGGGATTATCGGTTGTCGGATCGGCTACAACATTTAACGACTGGGACGTCACGTGAGAAACCTCCACATCAGCCCTGCCATGAAGCTTTCTATTTTGCTGCCCGGAAACAATTTCATTTCCGATATCTCAAATTTCATTTTCGGAAAGATTTAAATGGCGGGTAGTTGACAATTCCAGAGGGTTTTCCGGCGGAATGAAGGCATCTTGCTTGACCGTTTGGTCTGCTCTACGATACCACCTTGAGGAAGTGATATATCTCGCCAAGAGCTCATCAGGCAAAACGAAATCCGTCATTCAATCTCCCCGGCAACCTCTCCAATTAAATCCAATAAATCATCGGAAACAAAAAATGAAACAGGATCCATTCCATGCCTCCGCTTTGCACCAATTATAGCCGCATAATAAACTCCTCCTCCAGGATTAATGCTGATTGAAACGACTCTGGAAGGAGACCTATACCATTCCAAAGAAATTGCTCCGTCCGGTTCAGCACCTATTTCCGGAGATTCACTGCCCCAAGGAAAAGATTCCAGAAAGGTTTTAGCGTTCCAGAAAACCTCTTTTGTTATGGCTCTCGCCTCTCCTCCGTCCCATCCGTCCACTCCACACTCGTTAAAGGTCTTTGCCAGTTCCCGAAAAACGCCCCTAGCCCCAAAACCCAAGATATTAGACCTTTGCAAATGAGTAGATAATTCCCTCATTTGCTGGTCTATAAAGTCACCAGCAGAAAAATCCTGACCTGAGCAACCTGAAATAAGAGGGGAAGATGTTGCAGTTGCCAACATTTTATTTGCATTCCTCCAAGGCTTTCTTTGTTAAATTACTGAAGAAAACTTTATTTTTTACCCAACGCATTTCATCCATATATTTAGAAACCTGTATTTCACCACAGTTAAGAGATTTTTGCATAAACACATCTATGTCCAACAGCAATCCGGCTTCTTGCTGAGTCCTTTGAACAGTCTTTATAACATTAACCGAATAGGGAGTCCCCGGAACCTGCAGCACGTCTCGATGCAAGTAGCCTGATAAAAGCCAGTTCAAACCCTCGATAGGTAGTGGCGGCCTTTTATAATAATCAGCTAATTCAATTCTCTGTCCCTGTTTGATCGCTAGACGGTTTATAAAGCGCAGACCAATTCTCCCAATTTCAGTTGGTTCTAGCAGTTCACAGTAAATTTTCCAGAGGCGCAGCGCTTCTCGGCTAAATTTCTCCCAGTTTTCGTAAGGCTTTAGCCGACTAAAGACAAATGAATCTTTATTAAACTGTACGACATAAAAACTATCTCCTGACTGGCACTTCAAACCAACGTGGACAAAATCTTTAACTACGTTGGTTCCGGTCTCGGGTGAAAGCTGAACTTCAGTTTCCTGCACCGTGTCATGCTTCGGGTAATCAGGCAATCGTTCTTCTAACCGGCTTTGTAGACTCGACTCGTCCCATTCGGCAGAAGAAACAACTCGAAGATCAAGAACGGCCTCAACAATCGGCGCGCGCGGCAAACGAGGAAATTCTTCTGTTATATCAATAGGGGATTGCATAATCTTTGTTGCTCGTATCCCTTATCACTGTTTTTAAGTTTTTCCTGCCTCCCCATTCTCCACAATTCTCCGATAAGGTTTTTTCTAAATTGATTCCACCGTCTAAAACCAAGTTGGAGCAAAAAACTAAAGAATACCAAGCGACTCTGCCCGGCTCTAAGCAGGTTCAATAGTAAGCGCAAGATTATTGCCGGTCATAATCTTCCACTTCCCTAACCCTAGTGGGAAGAATTTTTAAGAACCCCGCTAGGGTAGCTTCAACTTAACAAAACTCCGTCTTACACGTTTCCTAGGTATTCTGTGG
>VXTZ01000032.1 GCA_009837205.1 Candidatus Dadabacteria bacterium
GTCATTACTTCCGCAGAAGGGGTTACCTACAGCGGGAACGCAACTGAGGGTTTTTCCCTCACCCCCCTTGGAGAAGGAGGAAACATAGTCTACAGGAGAAGAACTATAGATCTCCCCGTTACCCGGGATGAATGTCCCTCGCCAGACAATCCGGCACTGATCATATCCCGAAGCACTCTTGACCGTGTCCGGGAAATAACCTTCGAGCTTAAAGAACTCTCTCCCCACGATCCCCCTCCGGGGTTTCGCATGGAGGGCTGCACAGCGGAAATATATCCGGGAGTAAGACTCGGACAAACAGAGACAGTTACGGTATGCCTGCCCCCAGCTGAAATCGAAGGGGAATCGCATATTCACCGTTACGACGGGGAATGGGAACGTCTTCCCTCACGGCTTGATGAGGTTAACGAAGAAGAACTTCTCTGCGGGGAGACAGATACATTTTCCCTGTTCGGAGTTTTTGTTCCCGTTATTGATTCAGCGGAAGGGGTTTCCCACAGTGAAGACGAAGAGGAGGGTTTCTCTCTTACTCCCCTTGGAGTGGGAGGAAGCATAGTTTACGGAAACAAATCAATAGATCTTTCCGTTACAGGGGATGTAGCGTCAGACAATCCTTCGGTGATAGTACCCCGCAATGTTCTTGACCGAGTCGAGGAGATAACCTTCGAGCTTCAGGAAGTTTCTCCTCATGATCCGCCCTCCGGGCTTCGTCTTTCGGGTTTCGCTGCGGAAGTGGATCTGGGGGTCACGCTTGGGGAGGGAGAGACAGTTACGGTGTGTCTGCCCCAAGCCGGGGGAGATATTTACCGTTACAGTGATGACCTGGGGGAGTGGGAGGTTCTTCCCTCGCTGGTTGAGACGGTTAACGGAGAGGAACTTCTTTGCGCGGAGACGGGTGGTTTTTCCCTGACTGGGGTTTTCGTAGAGGAAACGGGAGGGTGCGCTGTTGCCGCAAGCGGAGAAGGAACACTCCGGTGGCAGGAAGCCCTGTTTAACCTGCTTCTTACCATATCCGTGCTGCTGCTGATTGCGAGGCCTGGGGTTTACGGCAGAAAGCCGGCGTCTGGATGAAGCAGAGATTTCAAGTCAGTTGAGTCTGGTTTGAAAAGAGAAGAATTCCGGACAACCAGAAAACTTAAAACCCGGACTTCCTGTATTTGCTTCTTGCATTCTGCAAATTTTGCTTGGACAAAACCCGGATTTGTTTTATAATGGTTTCGTTGTATCGAAAACCCAGACTTCGGAGCAAAAACCTCTCTATTCAAGGATAAACCCCCATGGACGCAATTATTGATCTTTTTACCAAGGGCGGAATATACATTTTCCCCCTGATTTTATGTTCCATATTTGGACTTGCGATTTTTCTTCAAAAGCTTCAACTCCTTCAGAGGAAGAAGCTTCTCCCCGAAGAGTTTCTTTCAAGCCTGTACGAGACTGTCGAGACAAAGGGGCTTGAAGAGGCAAAATCCCTTTCCGCATCAAACGATTCTGCTGTAGCCAAAATGGCTCTCGCAGCCGCGCAGAACTCAGGCAAATCGAAAGAGGAAATGCATGAAGCCATTGAGGCCGCAGGAAAGAACGAGGCCCAAGGTCTTGAAAAATATATCGAGACTCTGCTCACCATAAGCAGCATAAGCACCCTTATCGGGCTTCTCGGAACAATATCGGGAATGATAAAGGTGTTTGCCGTCATATCGGAGAAGGATATAGTGGATCCGCCTTCCCTCGCAGGAGGTATCTCGGAAGCCCTCTACACAACGGCTCTCGGACTCACGATAGCAATCCCGGCGCTCATAGCCTACAAGTACACAGATGGAAAATTCAAGGAGATAATCTCCGAGCTTGAGGACGAAGGCAAGAAAATACTGGAAACTTTTTCCGCAAAGGCATCCCTATGAAATTCTCGCAAAGAAAATCAGGTAGCAGGTCCGGCATAGACATGGCTCCCATCGTGGACGTGATTTTCAACCTCCTTATTTTCTTTGCCCTTACACTCAATTTCGCCATATCAAGCGGCATAAAAGTCAACCTCCCGAAAGCAACCGGCGAAATCGTTGAGATAAAAGACGTGAACATACACATTGCCAAAGACGGGAAAGTTTACTTTAACGACATGCTTATGCGTTCCGAGAGATCTTTGAAGCGGGAGTTTGAGAAGATACCCAACAAAGACACCCTAGTAATAATAAGGGCGGATTCCCAAGCCATGCACGGCCCGGTGGTAAGCACCATGGATCTGGCAAAGACCCAGGGGTTCTCGAAAATAGCAATCGGAGTTGAGCCGAAGCGATAAAACTTCCCTGTAATCGCTTCCCCGGCAGCCTTGGCGGTAACAAATAAAATTGAATTCAACGAAAAGCGCTTTAACTTCGCTTACAGACCTGATAACAAAGTTCTTCATCCTCTGGATAATTCTGTTCTCGGCCGTAGCGTACTTTTTTCCCTCCGTTTTTCGGGATCTCGGATTCCTCATAGTGCCCATGCTCGCGGTGATAATGTTCGCTATGGGCATAACACTCAAAACAGATGACTTCAGGAGAGTCTTTTCAAGACCGCTTGAAATCCTGACAGGCGTTTTCGCCCAATACGCCGTGATGCCTCTTTTGGGCTTCCTCCTTGTCTTTGCCTTCGGCACACCCCCACTTGTCGCCGCGGGGGTCGTTCTCGTCGGTTCATGCCCCGGAGGAACGGCGTCAAACGTGATCACCTATCTGGCGAGGGGCGATCTCGCGCTTTCCGTAACGCTGACTTCGGTTTCAACGCTCCTTTGCCCGTTTTTCCTGCCAGCGCTCATGTACGTTTACGCGGGAAGATGGATAGATGTTCCGGTCGCCGATCTTTTTATCTCCGCGCTTCAGATAGTACTGCTGCCGGTCCTGCTCGGAGTGGTATTGAGGAAGCTGCTCGGAAGAAAATCAGAGGCCGTACTGCCCTTCCTGCCCTCAGTATCGTGTCTTGTTATAGCTTTTGTGGTGGGAATAGTAGTGGCTTTGAACGCGGAATCCATAAAAACCATCGGCGCAATGGTTTTCCTCATAGTAATAATTCATAACGCTCTTGGTCTCACATGCGGTTATTTTATAGCGAAGGCAATGGGTTTCGGAGAAAGCAGCGCCAGGGCTATATCCGTCGAGGTGGGAATGCAGAACTCGGGGCTCGCGGTAGCTCTTTCCCAGTTGCACTTCGGCTATCTCTCCGCCCTTCCCGCCGCGCTTTTCAGCATCTGGCATAATATCTCGGGCGCGGTTATAGCCTGGTTATGGAGAAACAAAAGGATTAATGAAGAACGATAAGAAAGAAAAACTTCCCATAAGGGGCTATCTCTTTCTGATAGCCACCGCTTTTTTCACGGCGCTTTCCTACGCAATAGGAAAGGCGCTTGAGCGAAGCGACCTTCACCCCGAAACCACCACTTTTTTCTGGTTCTTCGGAGCTTTTATAGTCGCCTTAATCCTGTTCCCCTTTCTTCGCTCGCAGAGAAAGGAACTAAGAAGAATCCGAGAGTACCGTGCCATTTTCATCTGGAGTTCCGTTATAACCTCGGCTGGGGCCGCCTTGTGGATGGTTGCGCTCTGGACGATCGGGCCGGCCCTTACCTCGTTCCTGATGAAGGCCCAGACGCTTTTCGCGCTTCTGCTCGGCATAATCTTCCTCGGTGAAAGGCTCAACAAGGGAGAAAGCGTAGGAATAGCCTTGACGGTGGCCGGCGGAGCGGTGGTCGCCTACCAGAGAGAGGATTATCTAATTTTCGGAACCGCCATGGCCCTCGGGGCCGCGTTTTTATATTCCTTTCTCTCTTTCATGGTAAAGAAGATAGCGCAGGACCTGAACATGCTGACAGTCGCGACGCTTAGAACCCTGGGAGTCTCCATAGTCCTTTTCATTTACCTAATACTCACCGGGACATTTCAGCCTCCAAGCCTAGAACAGGCGTTTGTGATGGCGTGCGGAGGTGCGTGCGGAGCGTATATAGCAAAAGGAAGCCAGTTTCACGCCATAAAGCTTCTCGACATCTCACGAACAACCGCCGTCATGCCGATGGAATCGATCTTCGTGCTGATCCTCGCGCATGTTTTCTTCGACGACCTGCCGTCGATTACCAAACTTCTCGGCGGAGCGTCAATAATCGTCGGGGTCGTCTTCCTCGTGCTTTTCCGGGGACAGAAAAACGATATCCTCGGCAAGTGAATCCTAGCTGGAACCGGAGAAATCCGTTCTGAGTTCCCTTCTCATCCGATGCCTCTGCTCGGCCAGTTCAACAAGCATCTCGAGCATCTCCCCGACGCAAAGCCCGCTTGCCTCCCAGAGTTTCGGGTACATGCTTATCGGAGTAAACCCGGGAATTGTGTTTATCTCGCTTACAAACACCTGGTCCGTATCAGCGTCAACCAGAAAATCCACCCTCGCCATACCGGTACAGCAAAGAGCAGTATAGGAAGCAAGAGCGAGAGTTCTGACCCTCTCCTGAGTCTCGGGGTCAAGGTCGCATGGAATCCGGAATTGCGTTGACTCGTCGTGGTACTTCTTTTGGTAATCGTAAAAGCCCCCTTCCACGACCAGCTCTCCCGGAACCGACGCCTGCGGGTCCTGATTCCCTATTACGCTTACCTCAATTTCTCTTAGATTCTTCACGGCCCTCTCAACGATCACCCTCTCAGAAAAATCAAAAGAAGCCTCCACCGCTTCGGCAATTGCCTCAGGAGAATTCACCCTTGAAACCCCCACGCTTGAACCCAGGTTTGAGGATTTAACAAAGCAGGGAAATCCTATTTCGTCTTCTATGCGGCGGAGAACTGCTTCCTTATCGTTTTGCCAGTCGGTTCCTGAAAAACCGAAAAACGGGACAACCGGGATACCGTTATCCCTGAGGATTGCCTTTGAGACTATCTTGTCAATGCAAAGCGAAGACCCAAGCAGGTCCACTCCCACGCAGGGAACACCCATAAGATCGATAAGACCCTGTACCGATCCGTCCTCGCCGAAGGTTCCGTGAAGAACGGGGAAAACGGCGTCCACGGAAAAAATCTCCTTTATCTCTCCGTTGACTATTTCAGCGAAACGACCGGGGGGAGAGCCGTAGAGCATGGGGACGATCTCGGAGTCGGGAACCACGGCCGGAGGATGCCCCTCCTGCCAATTATCAAGAACGGCCCTCTGCCATCTGCCATCCTTCGAGATTAAAACCGGCAGCAGAGAAAATTTTGAAGGATCAAGGTTGCTGATGATAAATTTTGATGAAACGAGCGACACTTCATGCTCAACCGAAACACCGCCGAAAAGAACCACTATCGTTTTTCTGCTCAAGTTGTAACCCCCGACATGCTTAAGGAAAAGATTTCATGGAAAACTCTGAAAAATAACAACCCGCAAAATCCCGTTCTTACCAGTTATTACTAAATTTTCCATAACATACTTTGACTATTGAAACTATGTGGTTAGAATTATTGTACAAATAACTTACGGAAAAATAAACCGAAAGTCCCTCCGCGGAATATTATCGTCCCACCTTTTGACTTAAGAATCACAGTAGTTAAGATGGACGGGATTTCCGCAGAGAAAATCAACATGAACTTAACAGTCATACTTAGTATTCTCCTCGCCGTTTTTTTCCCGTGGGCATCCGTCACCGCCTCAAGCCTGACGCAACTCCCTGAGCAGTTCCAAGAGGCACAGGCAAAGTCCGCCGAGCTAACCGAAGAAGCCTCAGAAGCTGAACCTGCAGACACTTTGCGGAATCCCGAGGACAAAAGCAAAAAAGCTGAGGAAACCGCAAAAACAGATACGGATCCTGCAGCCCAATCACCCCTTAGTTCTGACGAACAAGGCCCACAGGCCCAGCAGACAGAGCCTGGAACCGAAGAAATCTCAGAGGACGAACCCACAGACGCTTTGCAGGCCTACGAAGACATAAAATTCGAGATAAAAAGAAACTCAAAGGTTGATCGCTATATCCGACGGTTCTCAGGAAAAGGAAAAAGAAATTTCGCCGTGATTCTCAAACGCTCCGGGAAATACCTTCCGGAGATAAAGGAAATGCTTCGCTCCGAAGGTGTTCCCCAGGAGATTGCGTATCTGCCTATTATAGAAAGCGGGTTTAACCCACGCGCCGTTTCAAAAAAAAACGCTGTTGGGCTATGGCAATTCATAAGGCCGACCGGACTTAAATACGGACTGAAAATAAACTACTGGGTAGACGAGAGAATGCACGCCGAGAAATCGACCTTGGCGGCAGCCAGATATCTAAGGAAGTTGTATGAGGAATTCGGTTCATGGGAACTTGCCCTCGCCGCCTACAACTGCGGAGAGAAGAGAGTGGCGAAGGCTATCAGGAGAACAGGTTCAACCGATTTCTGGACAGTATCAAGAAGGCTTCCCAGGGAAACAAGAAACTACGTGCCGAAATTCAACGCCGCTTTGATAATAGCCAAGAACCCTGAGAAATACGGTTTCAGGATTACGGAAACGGGGAGAGACTACGAAGCCGTGAGCGTTCCACCCAGAAAAAGTATTGCGGAAATCGCCAACCTCCTTGACATGGGATACAAGGAGATTTCCAATTACAACCCTTCGCTCGTCGGACTTTCCACTCCCCCCGGAAAGAGCTATAAGCTCAAGGTTCCCAAAGGTTACGGAGAAAAACTCCTTGCCGTTAAAAGCGAAGTGGAGACCCTGAAGGACGTTAAGACTCCTTTCAGGACAAGGCCGGTAAGATACACCGTAAAGACTGACGACAGCCTCTGGAAGATAGCCAGGAAGTTCGGAACGTCTGTCGAGAAACTCAAGTACGCAAACGATCTCTCGGGTACGATCATACGCCCCGGCCAGAGGCTTAAGATACCCGCAAGAGGAAACGTCATATACGTAAAGCACAAAATCCGCCCCGGGGAAAATATTTACGTTCTGGCAAAAAGATACGGAACTTCAATCGACGAGATAAAAAGGGCTAACAACCTCAAGGGCTCCCTTATAATAGCGGGGAAAACCCTTTCCATTCCACAGAGGCTTTTCCACTCTTACGTGCCGCAGGACGTTCCGAAGAAGGTGCACCACAAGATAATCCCCGGCGACACGCTGAGCGAGCTGGCGCTTCGTTACAGGGTGTCGGTTTCCCAGATCAAGAGGTGGAACAACATGTCTTCAACCATGCTGATCGCCGGAAGAAACCTCGTCATCTACAAATAAATCCCGGATGCTGACAGTACGGTCAATAAGAGAAGACCTTCCGCACAAAGCCCCGGAAATAAGAAAGAAACTCGGGGAATTTGAGAATATTATCAAAAACGCCTCCGAAGAAGCAATCTTCGAAGAACTCGTCTTCTGCATATTCACGGCCGGAACGAGCGCCAAGATGGGACTGAGCGCGCTTAGTGCCGTAAGAAGCATACTCCCGAGGGCAAGCGAGGACGAACTGAGGGCAAGACTGCAGGGAGTTTACAGATTCCCAAACGTGCGCTCAAAACACGTGATCCACACAAGAGACTATTTGGCCAGCAGATACGGACTCAGACTAAGACCGCTTCTTCTTTCCTTTGAAGATCCGGCAGAGCGAAGAGACTTTTTCGCGCTCAACAAGGATATAAAGGGGCTCGGTTTCAAGGAAGCAAGCCATTTTCTAAGAAATGTTGGTTTTCGCGGCTACGCAATTCTTGACAAGCACATACTCCAGTGTCTCTTCGAGCTAGGTATAACGGAATCTCCGCGGGCACCGCACTCAAGGTCAAAATACATTGAGATTGAGAACAAGTTTAAGAAATTCACGGAGAAAAACGGATTTGATTTCGATGAAATGGATCTGTTTCTGTGGAGCGAGAAAACAGGCGAAATACTGAAATGACGCCTCGGAAAACAGGGTCCCTCGGATGACGGAAGAAGAAAGACTGGAGCTTCTGGAACTCTACGAGCTTAAAAAAGAAGAGATACAGGACCGGCTTCTGGAATTCAAGCAGGCTTTTCGGGAGGCTGACGACCGCCAGATCTTCCGTGAACTTTCATTCTGCATACTGAGTTCCGGGATCGGCCCCAAAATAGCAGGCCAATGCATGAGCGCCATAGGAGAGAAGCTCGTGGACGGAGAAGAAGACGAACTGCTGGAACGTATTGGAGCAATTCACAAATATGCCGAGAACGCATCCCGCTATATCGTTTTCACCAGAGAATATCTCAGGGAAGAACACGGATTTCTTTTGAAATCACTTGTCAGTTCTTTTGAAGACAGGGTGGAAAGAAGAGATTTCTTCGCGAAGAATCCGGGGATAAAAGGACTCGGATACATGCAGGCAAGCCATTTTCTGAGGAATCTGGGATTCTCAGGCTATGCGATTCTTGACCGAAACAATCTGGCATCCCTTTTCGAACTGGGGATCATAGGCGAAACGAAGTATCCCCTGACGAAAAAAAGATACCTTGAAACCGAAAACCTTATGACGGAAGCCTCTCGCGAACTGGGAATCAGTCTTGATGAGCTTGATCTGCTTCTCTGGTCAAGGAAAAGAAAATACGTTCCGAGATAAGGTCACCCGGAGTCATGCTTTATGAAGACCTCGGCCCAAAGCGGCGCGAATCCGTCTGTGGTGTCGTGAAAAGCCCCCCTGTACCTGTTAAGGCCCATTATGCCGTCTGTGTAGTCCTTGTAGGACGTCTGGCTCATGTGCGCCTCAATCGCCTGGCGCTTGCGGTCGGCAAAAGACGTTATATCCTCGATCCGGTCGTATGAAGGAAAAGGCGTCCACACCTCATAGAACCAGCATTCACACTCAAAAGGGCTTTCCCCAAGCGCCGCGTCGAGACAATCAAGCGTCAGGCGGGAAACCGTCCTGTGGGTTCTGTGCTTGTCAATTTCCGGATGCGGGAGGTATATCTCCCCCGGGCGGAGATTTGTTATTATTTCCGCCATTCTGGAACTGAATTCACGCTTGTTCGAATCGGACTCCATGTCGGAGAACCCTAGAAGAGAAACCTTCACTCCGAGTATCTCTGAGGATGTCCTAACTTCCCGTTCCCTTGTCTGCACAAGCTCTTCTTGCGAGATACCAAGGGGATTCGCACTTCTCCTTCCATCCGTAACGACAAAGGAAACCACGTCAACACCTTTTTCCAGAAGCAGGCAGGCAGTTCCTCCCATGCCTATTTCAAGGTCATCCGGGTGCGGAGAAACTATAAGGGCTTTTGTCTCTTGCATATCGGTCCTTCTCAGTGAAAAGAGTACCGGAATCTAAATTACACCGTGAACTCAAATTAGGAAAATACCAATAATGCCCTGTTGCGCGTTTTGTCGAGAAAGCAAAGAAGGAAATTCAAAAATGGAATCGAGCAGGCAATGGATAAAACGGCAGAGGTGAAAACAGACTATCAGATCGCCGCTTGATTATGCTCCTGTACACCAGATTTGACTATGTCTCCAAACGCATCCCTAAAAGTAGGTCTGAACCTGCGCTCTTACCATCGACTCATCAGACTCTGCGCCAACGAGATCCTCTTCCCTCTGGAACGTGTAGTCAAGCTGCACTTTCCACTTGTGATTGCCGCTCAGGTAGTAGCTAAGCCCCTGGGTAAACGTCCATACGTTGTCAAGGTCATTTCCTCCGAGAACGCTGGCACTATCGTCAAAGATGACCATCGCGTACCTCGATGCAAGCTCAATCTTTTTCGGAAGGAGGAAGAAACCGCCCTGAACCCTGAAACCTTGATCATAGGCAGTATCTACTCCACCCTCATCGGGATTGGCCCACCTTCCTACATACTCTCCGGTAAGATTGAACCTTGGATCCCTGTAGTTTATATCCGCCGTAAAGGAGGTGACTGTACCGCTCTCAAGCGCTCTCTCTCCGGATGGAATTCCTATATTGCCATCATTGCCGTCCTCAACATCTATGCCCGCAACAGCGGCTGCAACCATGAGCGTCGGCCTCTTGGCAAAATTCTCTTTTACACTTCTGGCTTTCCCGCCGATAATGGCCGCCTGAACCCTTCCTGCCCAGAGCATTCCGGTGTCACCCTTGTCGTTTTTCTGGTTCGCAACTTCGCCTTGGAAAACGCCCGCATCATAGCGGATCATGCCGTCGCCGAGGAAACCGTAAACACCACCACCGATATCCCTGCCATACCCAAAGTAATCGTCTATGATCGAGGTTCCCACAAGCTGCAGGGCGGTAATTGAGGTAAGAAACTCTCTGCTAAACGGAACCTTGTACTGGCCTATCGTGGGAACAAAAGCCTTGTTCTTGGCAAACGAAAGCCTCATATCCTTTAGCCCGCCCCCTGCGAGATCATACTGAACCGTGTATTTCATCCAGGGAGCGAAAGCGTTACCGTCCCAGATCAACCAGAGGCTTCTTACACTGAAACCGAAACCCTCTTCGTCAGCGTCAGGATCTGTGTAGTTGGCCAGAAACTGTCCAAAAAAGCGCATCCTGAGCTTGTAGTTGCTGTCCGCGGTCTGGAAAGTAAGACCCGCGCCTTTTTTGGTCTTGACCTTTATCTTGTTGTACCAAGCCTTGGAGTCTTTCACCGTGGCCTCGTACTCCTTCATGTTCATCTGCTGCTCAAGCCTTTCTATCTGCTTCTTAAGGTCCTCTATCTGCTCCTTTATGCTCTGGTCGCCGTCGGCTTGGGCGGGAAGTGACATAAAGGTAAACAGCGTCATTAAAGAAACAGCTAAAACTGCTAAAATCCTCATCTTACGTCCTCCTCTGAGTTATATCCAAATCTGGTGTACGGAGGGTTTGAAAAAAAAGCGGCATATCCGATTGATTTGAATTCACTCAAACTAATCAACAGGAGGATACACCTCCATGGGCAGAAAGAATAAAGTTTTTGGGGCGAAAGGTCAAAAAGAAACGATTGATCCGTTGAGAGGGCTTTCCGCTAGATCTATTCCCTGTTCTGGACAGAAATACGCGGACCAGAGGTTGCCTGCTGGCCAAGTACATATATAATTTTCGCTCGACTGCTTTATCAAATTTTCCCCAAAGGAACGATCAATGGAGTACGAAGCGGTAATCGGTCTCGAAGTACACGCACAACTTGCCACTGAATCCAAGATATTTTCTTCTTCCTCGACGAAATTCGGAAGTCCCCCCAACTCCCAGGTGAATCCGGTCTGTCTGGGAATGCCGGGGGTGTTGCCGGTTTTTAACGAAAGGGTTCTTGAATACGCCATAAAGGCCGGTCTTGCGACCAACTGCGAAATCGCCCAGAAATCCAGATTCGCAAGGAAGAACTACTTCTACCCGGATCTTCCGAAGGGATACCAGATTTCGCAGTACGACGAACCGCTTTGCCTCAGAGGACATCTCGAGATAGATTTGGGGGACGGCAAAAAAAAGATCAGGATAACCCGAATACACCTGGAAGAAGACGCGGGGAAACTCGTGCACGAATACTCCGACTTTGAAAGCCATGTGGATCTCAACAGGGCGGGAGTACCGCTTGTGGAGATAGTCAGCGAGCCCGACATCTCAACTGCTGAAGAAGCGGTTGAATACGTAAGGAAACTTAGGACAATCCTCAGGTATATCGAGGTTTGCGACGGGAACATGGAGGAAGGAAGCCTGCGCTGCGACGCGAACGTCTCCGTGCGGCCGGCAGGGCAGAGCGAACTCGGAACTAAAACTGAGATCAAAAATCTTAATTCCTTCCGCTTCATACAAAGGGCCATAGAATACGAAATAAAGAGACAGGAGGCGGTTCTGCGAAGTGGCGGAAAGGTGGTCCAGGAAACAAGGCTTTTCGACTCCCAAAAAGGGGTCACGTTCGCAATGAGATCAAAAGAGGAGGCTCACGACTACAGATACTTCCCGGACCCGGACCTTCTCCCGGTTGTGGTGGTGGAAGATTATCTGGAGAGAATCCGCCTGTCCCTCCCGGAACTTCCCGAAGAAAAACTCAGCAGATTCGTGGATGAATTCAATATACCGAGAAACGATGCCGAGACGCTTTCATCTTCAAGACCGCTTGCCGAATACTTTGAAGAGTGTGCAAAACACACGAAAGACAAGAAGGCGGCGAGTAACTGGATATTAAACGAGATGCTTAGAGAAGTGGAGAACGAAGACAGCATAGCAGAATTTCCGGTCAAGCCCGAGAACCTCGCCGAACTGCTTAACCTTATCGGGGAAGGAAAAATAAACCGCAAGACCGCCAAGGAAATATTCTCCGAGATGATAAGCGGGGGAAAACGCGCAGAAGAAATAGTAACCGAAAAGGGACTTGCCCAGATTACCGATGAAGACGAGATCTCTTCTATTATAAGCAAAATAATCGAAGAAAATCCGAAGGAAGTCGAGAGATATAGGAACGGGGACACAAAGCTCCTCAGTTTTTTCGTCGGTCAGGTGATGAAGGCAACAAGGGGAAAAGCCGATCCCGCAGTAGTAAATCAAACGCTCAGAAATTCTCTCGGATAATCTATGGGTGCGCGTGAACATATGCGCCAACGCATTTGCACGGCACCGTTCATCCTCTCTCGCTAGGCTTCGTCATCGGCACCGCGTTCGTGAAGGAGGTTCTTGGACAGCTGCTTCGCCTCGTCAAGAGTGTCCACAAAATTCCCGGCGGGGACACGGTGGAAGACCTTGAGAGATTGCAGGACTTTACCCACGTCACCAGACAGGCCCAACACGATACAGGCGGTGTCATCATCAATGGCAGACTGGACGAGTTCCTCAATCGCAAGCGCAGCGCTATCGTCCACGTTGGTGGTCTCGGAGAAGTCGAGGATGATGACGTCGTGATCCTCGATGTCCGCAGCAATAACTCGGGTCAGTTCGTTTGCGGAAGCGATCGAGAAACTTCCTCTTAACTTGATGAATCCGACGGGCAGGTTATGGGGATTGATGTCCGCTAAAGACGGTAAAGAATCAAAATCCAGAACTGGCAGGGAAAACACGCCTTCCAGTTCGTTCTGAGTCAAGTCTCTCGAGCGCACCACGCCCGCAGTGATCAACCCGAGCGCGACAGCGGTGACTAAATCAACAAACACGGTCACGAGGAAGGTGAGGAGCATTATAAAGACATACTCAAGGCGAATCACCCGCAGATGGACAACAAAGCGCCAGTCAATAATATCCCAGCCGACTTTAATCAGAATGCCGGCCAGAACAGCCAGCGGAATCGGTTCGGCAATCCAGCCGAAGCCGAGCAGCAGGCCGAGCAGCAAGATCGCGGTCAGGATGCCCGCAAGCGGAGTGCGCCCGCCGGCCCGGATGTTGGTGACGGTGACCAGCGGAGCTCCCGAGCCCGGCAACGCGCCCAGAATACCGGCCGCCAGATTACCGAGGCCCTACCCCACGAGTTCCCGATCGGGGTTGTGGCGTGTGCGGGTTTGAGAATCTGCTATCAACGAGGTCAGCAGGCTGTCAATGGAACCGAGAAGCGCAAGAATCAGTGCCGGCTCCAAAAAGTGCCCGATTGATTCCAGCCCTATCTGCGGAACCTGAAACGCGGGAAGGCCCGCAGGGATCGCGCCCATGGTTCGTGCCTCGTTGAGTCCGAACAACGCAATGCAGGTGCCGATCGTCAAGGCGGCCAGTGCAGGGGGCAGGAAGCGTCGTATCCGGCGGGGCCAGAAAATACAAATAGCCAAGGCGATTAAACCAACAGCAAGGTCGTGCGGATTGGGGTTGGCAATGGCTTCCGGCCAAGCAGCAATCTGGACAAGCGGCCCTCCCGGAATCGGCTCAGCACCGAGGATAGTCACGACCTGGAGGATTATGATGATCGCGCCGATCCCGGTCATGAAACCGGAAATCACGGAGTATGGAGTGTACCCCACAAAGCGTCCGACCCGGAGAAACCCCAAAGATATCTGTATCAGGCCGGCCAGCATGACGATGGTGAATGCGGTCGCCAGATCGTGGGCATACAGGGTGACAATCGCAGCCATGGCGATAGTCATCGGACCGGTGGGACCGGAGATCTGCGCAGGCGTGCCGCCGAACGTAGCGGCAAAGAATCCCACCGCGACAGCACCGTAGATTCCAGCAACCGGCCCTAGCCCCGAGGCAACGCCAAAGGCTAACGCCATCGGCAGAATTACGATCGCGGAGACAACACCGCCGAATAGGTCATCTAGAAAAGTGGGCCCTATCAACCCGAAAGAAGAATTTCCCTTTTTTTTCCCGAACAATTTAAAGCTGCTTCCTTTCTCGGCAACTTTCCACCCAAATCTTAACAAACTTCGTCCGGAGTACGCCCCTCAATCCCCTGACGGCGCCAAAGCTTGTTGTAAAATCCTATCCTCTCTCCCCTTAAAACTCCTTGCTTCTTTAACCGAGCCATAAGCGTTTAGATATAACTAGTTCGTATTATAAACCACAAGCACTAAGAATATCCTCTTTTTATATGCTCTTCGAACTCGTCTCTGAATTTTCTCACTATTGAGTCAACGGGCATGGCGCAGCCATCTGCAAGGGCACATATGGTCGTTCCCCTCATCTGCGAGCACGCGTCAAGTATTATGTCGAGGTGCTCAATGGATCCCTTACCTTCGTCAATCTCCCTCAGTATCTTCTCAAGCCACCACGTCCCTTCTCTGCACTGAACGCACTGGCCGCATGACTCATCTCTGTAAAAATGGGCAAGGTTCTGGGCTACCTTGATCATGCTCACCGTTTCATCCATCACAGTTACTCCCGCCGTCCCAAGCATGGAGCCCGCAGCCGCAACGGTATCGAAATCCATCGTAATGTCCAGTTCATCCGCGGAAAAAAACGCGGAAGAAGAACCACCGGGAGAAACCGCTTTTATTTTTCTTCCTCCAGGAACTCCTCCGCCGTACTCCTCAATCAGCTCAAGAAGGTTTATTCCGAGGGGAAGTTCGTAAAGCCCGGGCTTGTTTACATGCCCGCTCAGCCCGAAAATCTTGGTTCCGGTGTTTCTGGGAGTCCCTATCGAGGCAAACCAGTCCGCCCCGTTGTTTATTATATGGGGGACGCATGCAAGCGTCTCCACGTTGTTGACTATGGTGGGGCAGCCGAAAAGGCCCACCTGAGCCGGAAAAGGAGGCTTGGGTCTCGGCTCTCCCTTTTTTCCCTCTATTGACTCAAGAAGACCGGTCTCCTCCCCGCATATGTAGGCGCCGGCGCCTATATACAGCTTCATATCGAGATCAAAGCCGCTTAGAAGTATGTTCTTGCCGAGATAGCCGTGTTCGTAAGCTTCCTCTATTGCCTGCTGTATCCTTTTGGCACCGTACGGCATCTCCCCTCTTATGTATATGTAGGCTTTGTGGGAGCGGATAGCGTAGCAGGCGATTATTATGCCCTCTATCATCTGATGGGGATCTTTCTCCAGAATCTCCCTGTCCTTGAAGCTTCCGGGTTCGCTCTCATCGGCGTTGCAGCAGAGATAAACCGGTTTCTTGGAGTCGGGCGGAATGAAGCTCCACTTTATCCCCGCCGGAAAGCCAGCCCCTCCCCTTCCCCGCAGACCGGATTTCTTGACCGCGTCGGTTACTTCTCCAGGGACCATGCCAAGGGCTTTTCTCAACGCCGAGTATCCCCCCGAGGACAGATATGATCCGATGGTGTAGGAGTTGGGCCTGTCGACGTAATTTCTTATGACTCTTTGTTCGGGCATTTTCGAGTCCGGTTAAAGCAATTTCTCAATGGAAAAAAGGATGAATATGGATAAATATTAAATGCGATTGCCGGAATTTTTTCAAGGAAAAATGGAAAAAATAAGGCCGGGCATAAAAAAACCCCGTGTTCACTGCTTCTAGCGAGCTTCTTCCTCAAGCAGAATGTCCGCTACATACTTGGCAAACGACATCGAGGATGTAAAAGCGGGCGATATGGCGTTTAGAACGTGAACAGTGTTCTCTTCCCTGCAGACGACGTAGTCCATAACGAGTTTTTTCTCCTTCCAGTCCACAAGCTGCGAACGGATACCGGTTTTCGCAGAAGAGACTAGGTGACGGGGCAGCAGACCGGGAACCAGCTTTCTGGCTTCTGAGTAGAAATGGGATCCCAGATATTTTTTCACCTCGGAGAGCGCATTTGCCCTGAATCCGCTGTCACTTACGAACATCGACGCGTTTCTGTAAAGAAACCGGAACGACTCAAGCCCCAGGTCCTCAAGAAATCCGTAGCTCTCCCTTCCCAGAACCGGCACGGCGGTAGGGCCGATAAAGACCCGTCCCGAAGTGCTCCTCGTGAAGTGCACCCCCAGAAAAGGCATTCTCGGGTCGGGAACCGGGTAGATATTTCCGCGGACAAGATAAGTGCTTTTTTTCGTAAGTTCGCTGTAGGAACCCATAAAAGGGATGGCTCTGTACCTGAGACCCACTCCGAATTGGCGCGCTATGACGTCCGCGTGGAGGCCGGCAGCGTTTATGAGTTTTCCATAACCTATCTCTCCCGCGCTCGTAAGGGCGACGCGATTCTTTTTTTGTCCAATAAAAACCGTGTCAAAAAGTACTCGTGCTTTCCCGGTTTTTTTAATCTTCGAGCAAAGAGCCTCCAAAACGCCCATAGGGTCAAACACCGATGTCGCGGGAGAATATATGGCTTTCTCAAACGTAGCGGCATGCGGTTCTACCTCTGCAAGCTCTTTTTCATCGATAAGATACGACTCCACTCCGTTTCTCTGCGCCCTCTGCTGAAGTGCCTGGAGTCCTTCAAGCTTTTCCTCGGAGTCCGCCACGATGGCCTTGCCGCATTCGGATATAGCGACTCCGTTCTCACGGCAGAAATCTCTCATCATCCGGTTTCCCTCAATACAGTACCGCGCCTTCAGAGAATCGGGCGTGTAATAGATCCCGGCGTGCAGAACCCCGCTGTTTCGGCCGCTTGAATGCGCCCCCAAGCCCTCTTCCTTTTCCAAAACAATGATGTTGCTGCAGCCGCGCAGAAGAAGTTCATTTGTGATTGCAAGACCCACAATTCCTCCGCCAACAACAATAAAATCGCAATTTTTTTCCATTACTCCGACCCTTCTCGTCCGTTTTCTGGCAAACCGGGTGTAAATCAGGTATACTGACCGTTTAATATAACTTAATAAAATGGGCAGGAAATTTAAAGCAGGACAAAACGCTGTGTACCCAGTTCTCGGTGTGGTTGAGGTTCAGGGAGTTGAGGAAAAGGAAATACTGGGCTCGAGAAAATCCTTTTACATACTTAACGTTCTTGAAAGTAGCGTAAAACTCATGGTCCCCACGGATAACATAGAGTCCGTGGGCTTAAGGCCCGTAGTACCCAGGAAGGAAGTAAAGAAAATCCTTGACATACTAAAGGAAGAAAACGGGGAAGTGCCCAAGCTGGGAGTCCAGAGCTGGAACAAAAGGTATAAGGAATACGCCGACAAGGTTAAAAGCGGCGACATTTACGAAATAGCCAGGGTACTAAGGGACATACACCATCTGAAAAAAGTAAAAAACCTCTCTTTCGGCGAGAAGAGAATAATGGAAAACGCCCTTTCCCACGTAGTTAAAGAACTTTCCATATCGCTTAGAAAAAAAGAGGGAGAAGTCAGCAACCAGATAGAGGAAATCTTCTCCTAAATCCGCTCACTCAAGAATATCCCTTCCGTCAACGCCCCGGGGAACTTCAAACCCGAGATAACTGACGATGCTCGAGAAGATATCTGCGGTTCTTACGCAGTCGTGTGGGGCCGGGCGGCTTATAAGAATGGGAACCACCATGTGGTCTTTGTGCAGGGAGCCATGGGAGCCGTGATGTTCAGGGTTCTCGTGCGTGGCCCGAAGGTCATAGCCCGGTTTTGAACTGATTACCACATCGCCGGTTCGAGGCGATTCGAAAAGCTGGAGAATCTGGAGGGGGGCATCCGGATAGTCAGAATCGATCGTGAGTCGAAGCGACTCCGAGGGATTCATCTTCCTTGAGGAAAAGCCGTAGCCAAGAGGGTCGCCCGAAACATTGCTGTAGCAGATCAGACCTTCTTCATCCACACTCACGAGAGCCTCTCCCCTGGGATTAGTTATTTTCACCTCCCCCCCCGCTCCGCCGGTTCTGGCGCAGACAAGATCCACTTCCGGCCGCCCGGAGAGCTCGTTAACTATATCCGCTATTTCTTCGCAAAAGGTGTGTCTTTTCCATCCATCGGAATTTTTGAAATAGTAATGCGCCATGGAGTTTCCGGAAACCATGACGGATGAATCGGCGTCAAGGTAATGCCTGAACACGTTGGTGTAGTAAAGCGGCTTGAGACCCCGTCTGCGAAGAAAATCCAGGGAATCGAAGTGGGAGTGCGTGGACGTAAGTCCGTGGTCGCTTCCCACGACAAAAAGCGTATCGTCAAGTTCACCTTGCTCGGCGATCTTTTCTGCAACCATTCCAACGTACCGGTCAAGCCTTCTGTAGGATTCCATAACTTTGTGGTGAAACGGATGGTAGCGGTGGGAATAGGCATCTGCCGCAGTGAAAACGCAGAAAATAAAACGCGGAGAATCCCTGAGAGAATCAATCAGAATTCTTCCCGCGGCCTCTTCAACACTGTCGCTTCTGTCCGTGAAATGGCTTTTTACGACCAAGTAATACTTAAGATACTTGGTCCTGTTTCTCCCCGAGGGACCTATATCCCTGGTTATTTCGTTTAGGATGCTTACGCTCCCTGGAACCATGCCGAAAAGCGTCGGGGAGTCACACTCTATGTCCCGGTTGATAAGAGACGCCTGGGGACCCGCGTAGCTTCTGAATCTTCGCAGGGAAAACGGGGTCTTGTCGTAATATCTTCTGTCAAACCACCTTATGCCGGGGAGGTTGCACCTGCCTGGAAACTTGCCGAGAAGGTACGGGGTATAGGCCGGACCCGTTGTGGAAGGAAAAACCGTGACTCCCTTAAGGAACTCTCCAGGTTCAACAACGTATTTCTGTATATTCTCAAGGTCGCCTCTTTTTAGAAGTTCAGCGAAGACATCCAGCCTCGTACCATCGGCAAGAAAAAAAACGCATTTTCTTCTATTCATCAAGTGCTTCCCGTAAAGTACCTGTTATAAATTTCCCTGATATCCCTAGTCACACGCGCATATTCAGACATGAGAAAACCTCCCTCTCCACCGGAACCACCGAACTCAGGCGCCATTCGGTCAAAATCGCCCCGCGTGACCTCGTTTTTGCTCCTGTCGTTGAAAAGACTCAGCAGATTTCCCATTTTTCTTAAAAATAGATAGCCTTCGCTAAGCGTCAGGGCCTCGTCGCTTTTAATTAACCCGGCCCCATAAAGCCCCCCGACAGCCTCCATGGTGTTTGCCGTTCTTAGCTCGGGGTTTGCTGGACCATGGGCAAGCTGAAGCATCTGGATAAGGAACTCAATGTCAACCAATCCTCCCCTTCCCGTCTTCAGGTTAAACCTGGATTCCGTCTCGTTGGCGAGTTCTTTTTCGAGCCTACCGCGTAGCCTGTGGATTTCCTTGGGAAAATCCGGAGCGAGCTCTTTGGCATAAACGAAATTCTCTATGACTTTCATTACCTTCTCGCCGAGCGCGCGGTTTCCCGCAACGGCGCGGGCTTTTACAAGAGCCTGCCTCTCCCAGATATGAGCACTTGAATTATGATATTCTTCAAAGGCCTCAAGCGAGGCGACGAGGGCGCCCGAATTTCCCGACGGGCGCAGTTCCACATCCACCTTGTAACAGAAGCTCTTGGAAGTGTAAACCGAAAGATTGGATATGAATCTCTGACCGTACTTGGAGAAAAGTTCGTGGTCATCTCCCTCGTAAATGAAGATTATGTCTAGGTCTGAAGCGTAGCTCATTTCCCCTCCTCCAAGCTTGCCAAGTCCCAGGACGACCATGTTATCAAGAAGTTTTCTCTCCCTTGGAGAACACTTAAGGGAACCCTTGGCAAGTTCGAGGCTTGAGTCCATTACAACGTCCGCAACCATCGACAGATATTTTCCCACGTAGATAGGTTCCAAGTCCTCGGAAAGTTCCTTGAAGCAAAGCTTAAGGGACTCAATGTGCTTGAAGCTTCGAAGAGCGTCGAGTTTGCCCTCAAAGAACTCCTCTTCCGAGACGGCTTCCCCGAGAGCCTGTGCCATGGCATCTTTCGAATCGTAAAACTGCGTCACGTCCTTCAGTATGATGGAGTCAAGATACTCAGGGTGCCTGATAAGAAAATCAGACAGCATGCCACCTCTTGAAAAGAGCCTGGAGAGCAGAGGAATGATTTTTGGGTTTTCAGTCAGAAGAAAGTAGACCGACATCCTGGAACCTAGGCCGGAGATAAATCTTTCAAGATTTAAAAGCGCAGAGTCCTGATCGCTAAGGTTGATTATGTTTGAGAGAAAAGCCGGTATCACTTTTCTCGAAAGCACCCTTCCCCTTTCCGTGAGTCCGGCCCTTTGGGGATTCATGAGGCTTGATATGATTTCGATCGCGTCGTCCGGCGCCGAGAATCCGAGATTTCCGAGGGTCGAAATCGCTTCCTCGCGGTTTACATTTCCCTCGGCCATAAAATCCGCCACCTCCCAGAATTCCCTGCCTTTTTCCTCAAGCTCCACCCCGGGATCGGAAAACAGGTTCCCGCAGTTCTTAATGACAAGCGAGGTTATCTCTTCGTAAGCAGCCTTGAAGTCCGCCGTCGTTTCAAAACCCATTCTCCTTGAGAGTCTGGCGAGCGAACTCTCCTCCGTGGGAATGCTGTGCGTCTGAAGTTCATCCCAGAGCTGAATCGAATGCTCAACCTTTCTAAGAAAGAGATAGTAATGCTCCATCTCTTCCCTTACCTGTTCTGTTATGAAACCCGTCGTCGCCATGGCGGAAAGACCGTCAAGAGTGTTCATGAGTCCCCTGAGCTTCTTCACCGCTCCACCACTCATAAGCTGGGTCGCCTGCACGAAAAATTCGATATCCCTTATTCCTCCCCTTCCGAGCTTCACGTCGTTTTCCTTCCGGATGCCCTCGAGACGAACCTTCATGTCCTTGAGATCCTCTATGGACTCGTAATCAAGCAGCTTGCGGTATATTACCGGTTCAAGGTCCCCGAGGAATTCGCGACCGAGCTCAATATCCCCGGCAACAGGGGTCGCCTTGAGCAAAACCGCTCTCTCCCAGGTCTCGGCCCAGTGGTAATAATGATCAAGGGCCGCGTCAACCGACACCGCGACCGGACTCCCGCTGCCCCCGGGACGCAGACCCAGGTCGACTCTGTAGAGAAAACCGCCGGGGGTGACGGAGCTTATCGTTCTGGTAACTGATGAGGAAAGCGTAAATATCTGCCGGGCGTACTCCTCGCCTCTGTAGAGATAAACGAGGTCTATATCGGAACTCAGATTAAGGAGTCTTCCGCCGAGTTTCCCCATGCCCAGCACTACGAACTCAAACTGATCTCCGCCATCGATTCGGGACCTGTAAAAATCAAGCACCGCCCTGACCACGGAGCTGGCTAGATCGGAAATCTCCTCCATGGTCTGGCGAAACGTGCAGAGATCCAGAATTTCCCTGTAGATTATTCTCGAGAGTTCGGTGTACTTGTACTCCTTGAGCCTTTCGGAGAGCTGCTTTGAATCCTGCGAATTCCTCACAATCGAGCCGAGTGGAGTTCGATGGGAAGAAAGCGTTTTTTTTCTCCTGAGGGCTTTTTCATTGGTAAGTACGTTTAGCGCACGGGGATTTCTTATGATTGAATTGCCGAGAAATCTGCTGTGGGAAGAGATGGCGCGGAGGACTTTTTCTTTTTCCCCGGAGAGCCTGCCGTTTATCTCCCGGAATCTCTCAACGGTTAAGCGCGCGTTTTCCTCGTCGGGAAGAAGGATTTTCTTTCTCATCAAGCCGGGTCACATGAAATCATAGGGATCAACATCAACTACAAGCTTAATTCCCGAGGCGTGTTTTTTCAACGAGTCGTAAAGTGCCGAGGCGTAGTTGCGAAGCAGTCCCAGATTACTTGACACGACAATGATCTGCCACCTGAACCTGTTTCTAAGTTTGTATATGGGAGCCTCGGAGGGGCCGAGCACTCGAAGCGACCCGGGCGGAAGCCTGAGAAGAAATCTCTCGGCTGTGCGCTTCATTCTTCCGGCAAAATCTCGTGTTTTCTCCTCATCAAGTCCGTTTACTCTGAAGGCTATGAACCTTGAGAAAGGGGGCTGATCAAGAGACTTCCTGAGCTCCAGTTCTTCATCAAGAAACCCGGAACTGTTATGGGAAATGGCAAATCTTACCGAAGGATGTTCGGGGTTATATGTCTGCAGAAAAACCGTCCCGGGTTTTCTTCCCCTGCCTGTTCTTCCGGCTACCTGCGTGAGGATCTGGAAAGTTCTTTCTCCCGAGCGGAAGTCGGGAATCCCCAGCATATGGTCAGCCGAGAGAACACCCACAAGCGTAACCCCTGGCAGATCATGTCCTTTGGCTACCATCTGGGTCCCGATAAGAACATCCACCTCCCCGGACTCAAGCTTTCTGTAAAGGTCGAGAAGTTTGGTTTTTCCGCGGGTGTAATCCCTGTCCATGACGAAGACCCTGGCATCGGGAAGCATACTCTTTACCTGCTCCTCCACTTTCTGGGTCCCGAGACCCTTGCCCATGTATTTGGCCCCGCAGCTTGAGCAGATGTTCTCGAATTCCTGCATAATCCCGCAGTAATGGCACTTAATTGAGTTATCCTTCTTGTGGAAGGTAAGGGTTATAGAGCAGTTGGGGCACTTGAAGGTTTCACCGCAGTCCCCGCAGACCAAAAAGCTTGAAAAACCTCTCCTGTTAATAAAAAGAATCGATTGTTCCCCGCGGCTGAAATTCTCCACTAGGGCGTCCCTTAGACGCGGGGAGAAAACAGTTTCATTCACGTTTTTCATATCCACGAGTTCAACATCGGGAAGCCTGCTCTCCCCCACCCTTGCGGGAAGAGAAAGATATTCGTACTTGCCCCTGATCGAGTTTGCGTAGGACTCAAGTGAAGGAGTCGCGGAACCCAGCAGCACCGGACAACCGTATATGGTTCCGAGCATGACCGCGGCGTCGCGGGCGTTGTAACATGGCGCCTCGTTCTGCTTGTAGGAGGACTCGTGCTCCTCGTCAACCACCACAAGGCCGAGATTCTCAAGCGGAGCGAAAACCGCGGAGCGGGCACCTATCACCACGCTCAGATCTCCGCTACGGGCCTTTCTCCAGACATCGAACCTCTCACCCTCGCTAAGAGCGCTGTGAATCACCGACACAGAGTCGGCGAAACGCGAACGGAACCTCTTTACCAGAAGCGGTGTGAGCGCTATCTCGGGGACGAGAACAATCGCCTGTTTCCCTCTGGCTATGACTTCACTCACGGTCCTTAAGTAGACCTCGGTCTTTCCGCTTCCCGTAACACCGTGAAGAAGAAAGCAGCGATATTCTTCCCTCTTAACGTAAGGCAGGATTTTCTCCATCGCCATACGCTGATCCTGGGTAAGTTTCTTCGGTGGCTCTTTCTCTGAATCAAGCGCACCGTAGGGGTCCCTTCCGATCTCTTTTTGCTCCACGGAGACCAGAGCGTTATCCACAAGCCACTTTACGTGAGCCGTGAAATTGCCGAATATTTCCCTTAGTTCCGAGCGGGGGACGGAACCGCGGAGGTTTATGAACTCAAGTATGGCGCCCTTGGCCGGTTTTTTCCGCCTAATCTCCGAGACAGTGTCGGGACCGCAGGAGATTCCATAGACCTTCTCGTACTTTACCTTCTCATCTCTTATGACCCTGTAGTCAAATTCAACATGGCCTCTTCTTTTAAGAGAGTTAAGGTTCTCAAGCGACGCCCCACAGCTGAGTTCAATAAGCTTCTCCGAGGCGAGTTCTCCTTCGAGCAGAAGAGTTTCCAGAACTCTTTTGTCGAGACGGTTCACGCCCGGTTCCTTAAGGCGGCTTTCCCCCTCCTCCGTGATCCGCACGGTTTTCCCGACGCTTTTGCCAAGGCCCAAAGGATGGGCGAATTTAAGCACGATCCCGAGAGGCGCCATGTAGTACTCAGAAACCCGGCGGAAAAATTCCAAGCGCTTCTCGTCAAAAAGCGGTAATTCATCGAGGATATCGATTATATCCTTTAGCTCGAAATCGACTTTCCGTTTTGCCCCATCTCCAACCACATATCCTATGGCCTTGCGGTTTCCGAGGGGGACAAACACCCTCTTCCCCGTAGCGATTCCTTCCCGGAAACGCTTCGGAATCGAATATAGAAAAAGCTGCTCGGAATGAATCGGCAAAGCTACCTGAACAATATTTCCTGAAGCCATAACGATATCGGAAGACCCGAAGAGTAGTCTTACAGAAAAGTATATCTAATTAGGCAGTACTCGGAATTTTCTCTGCTAGGGCCGTCCGACTTTCCCTTCCAATCCCCGTCCTCATATGGCAATCGGATTTGGTTCAACTTGCGACCCCGCATGTCCGCCAGCATCCGTTGCCTCCCCGCAGCTGCATATTCCTACCGGAGATACGGCCTCTGACAACTCAGCAGACCCTATCTGTTGTCCACCCTACACTCGCCTGCGGGATTCCCTTCCAAGTCAACGAGAACAGGGTCAGGCCTTCCACCCATGTCATCATAAGTGTGTACATAGTAAAAACCCTTTGTTACGTCGCCGTTAGAATCAAAATCAATCTCGCCCGAAAAACCGTGATAATCAATATCATCGTTAGTACTGTCGCTATCGGTGAGAAATCCCGCACATTCTGCATAAGTTCTGCATTTGGTCCCATCCCTGCTTATTCCTATCATTTCCCCGACATACACAGCAGGATCAGAAGACGTGCTTTTAATGGATGCAAGCTTCATCAGAGCAACAGCATCGTATATCTGTCTTGCATATCTCCCCGCTTCATCAAAAATTTCCTTCCCGTCTTCCAGTCTGCAGGGGTCAGGACCCGCGATGGTGGTCACAAAACCTTCCATGTCCTCAAGCGAAAGTGCTTCGGGGTCAAGGGCGACAACTATTTCAGCAAAGCTCTCAATTGACAATGAATCCGCCCCGTAGTATTTCACCTTTCCATTCAGTTCCTTCCTCTTGAGCATATTTGCCATAAAATTCGCTCCCCCTTCACGAAACAGCGCAAGAACCACGGAGTCCACAGGATTATCCTCGGCATTTACTGCACTGACTACGGCATTTACTGCCGCCTCGGGACCTTCCCCATACTCAATCGGTTCAAGTGAGCTTACTCCCGCTTGCTTAAGGGATTCGACAAGACCGTCCTTAAGGTTTCTTCCGTAACTGTCGTCACGAAACAGTATGGCCGCACGTTTTCCCCCAGCCTGCTTTATCAGTTTCGCAAGTACGGGTGCTTGGAATGCGTCCGATGGAATAACTCTGAAGAAGTAGCCGTCATCAGCGAAAGTGCTTATTTCAACCGAACTGGCCGAGGGTGATATCGCGACCATCTTCGCTCCGGCAAGATCATCCACAAGACCCACAGAATCGGCAGAGGTAGCCGGACCTATTATTCCATCGACCCCGCTGTCCAGAACATTCCTCAGGGCATCAGAATCAAAAGAACGGTCAGTGTCGCGGCCAAAAACAAGCTCTATATCACCGCCTGCGGCATTAATATCTTCTACGGCCGAAACTACCGCCTGTCGTCTGCTGTCATAACTGCCGTCAAAAATCCTCTCGGGGATGAGCACCCCTATGCAGAGAGAAGCATCCGCACAGTCATTGCTTCGGCAACCTGAAGAAGCCAGAATGCAGATCAGGATGAAAACGTACAGAACTGAGCAGATGTTTTTCATTTCAGGGTCTTAAAGAGACCGTCTTACTGTTATGGCCCGCCAGAACAGTGAATGCTGAATTAACAAGTCAAACTACATCAGTCCAACGGACACAGAGAAGTGGCCACCTGTTACCAACAACAGAGGATCAGGCAAGATCCGCGGGCATCATTATCATGTTGTCCATCGACGCGCCGGGGGCTATCATCGGATAAACCATCTCGGTACAATCGACTTCTATCTCCATGAGGACAACTCCCGGAGTGTTAAGGCCTTCCCTGAGAGTGGGCTCAAGCTCCTCGGGCCTCACCGCCCGAAGGCCGCGGGCGCCGAACGCTTCCGCGAGCTTCACGAAATCCGGCAGCACTTCAAACCGAGACGCCGAGTAATTACCCTCAAAAAACATCGTCTGCCATTGCCTTACCATTCCATGATGACGGTTGTTGAAAACGATAATCTTAAGATCCAGATTGTTTTCAACCGCAGTCGCGAGTTCCTGGAAATTCATCTGGAAACTTCCGTCGCCGGCAACGCATATAACCTGCTCATCAGGTCTTGCGTATTTCGCTCCCATAGCCGCAGGGAAACTGAATCCCATGGTTCCCAGTCCCCCCGAGGTAAGATGGGTTCTCGGTCTTTCGAACTTGTAGAACTGGGCTACCCACATCTGGTGCTGACCCACGTCGGAAACTATTATGGCATCTCCTTTCGTGAGCTTGTAAAGCATGTCTATGGCGTAGGTCGTCAGAATTTTCTCGCTTCCCTGGCAATAGGTGAGCGGATGCTTCTCGTTCCAGTCCCGTATCCGCCTGAGCCAAGATTCCCTTCCCTCAAGGTCAACCTCCCCGGGAAGGGCATCGAGTAGCTGGCGCAGAACAACTTTAGCATCCCCTACTATCGGACACTGAACCGTTATGTTCTTGTCTATCGAGGAGGGATCTATATCTATATGGATAATCTCCGCGTTGGGGGCGAACTCATCAAAGTTCCCGCCCGTAGCCCTGTCATCAAACCGCCCGCCGATCGAGATAACGAGGTCCGATTCGGTAACGGTCATATTGGCCGCGTAGGAACCGTGCATCCCGAGCATACTTATGAAAAGCGGATCGCTCGCCGGATAACCTCCGAGCCCCATGAGGGTTGAAGCCACGGGTATCTGAAGCCGGTGGCAGAACTCAAGCAGTTCATCCGTAGCCCCGGACCAGATAACTCCTCCCCCGGAATAAATAACGGGCCGCTTTGAGGCAAGCAGCATCTCCACCGCTCTTTTTATCTGCGAAGGATTTCCCCTCGTAGTGGGCTTGTAGCCCTTGATGTCTATCTCATGATCCTCGGGGATTACAAGCTCGTCTTCTCCTATGAGAACATCCTTGGGCATATCAACCAGAACAGGGCTGGGTCTTCCGGTGCCGGCTATGTGGAAAGCCTCTTTCATAGCTCTCGGAAGATCCCGGGTTTCCCGCACAAGGTAGTTATGTTTCGTGCAGGGCCTTGTTATGCCGATATGGTCGGCTTCCTGAAAAGCGTCGCTTCCAAGGTACTGCGTGGGAACCTGCCCCGTAAAGATAACTATGGGAGATGAATCCATCTGCGCCGTCGCAATGCCGGTAACGGTGTTGGTTGCCGCAGGACCCGAGGTGCAAAGCACCACTCCCGGTTTTCCCGAGGCCCTTGCGTACCCGTCGGCCATGTGCGTAGCTCCTTGCTCATGCCTCACGAGCACGTGATTTATCCTGTCGGTGTAATCGGTCATCACGTCATAGACCTTGAGAACGTAACCTCCCGGCAGTCCGAAGACCACATCAATACCCTGGTGAAGAAGCGTCTCAAAGAACATCTGTGCGCCGAGCATCTTGGCCATTTTATTCTGTCTCCCTGGTTGTTTTTAAAATGCGGAACACCAAAAACCCACTCGCTTAATCTATCACCGCGTGCAGACAACTTCAAGACTGGCAGAGAAAAAGATTTCTATCGCGACTTCAGCGATCCCGCCTAGCGCTCCGCCGCGGAGCGGCGAAGATAAAATGGGGTTAAAGTGAAGGGATCGTCCTTTTGTCCGGAAAGAATCTTTTTTCTCCCTAAAAGCGCGCAGCCAGACGCCCTCGGGGTGTTTAGATCCGCAGGCAGAAACACAGATCTCTCTCCCACAGCATCCCGTATAAAATTTTCGTGGAGCAGGGCTCCGCTGCCCACAAAAACGGTCTTTCTTCTCACCCCGGCGCACACAGACTCGGGTGTAGCAATTTCCGCGGGGGTCATCTCCGTGCTTTTAAGATCATAAAACGAAAAGAAAACCTCCCCCCTGCCAGCGTCGGTCATGGCGCACACGTCATCTCCGCACCAAAGCGCGTTCGAGGCGAGAATTTCAAGCGATGGAATTCCCGCGAGGTCCGTCCCCAGGGAATAGCAAAGAGTCTTCGCAGTGGAGACCCCTATGCGAAGAGAGGTGAAAGAACCCGGACCCACTGACACGCAGACCGCTTCCAGATCATCTTTTCCGAGCCCGCAGTCTGAAAGAAGTCGCTCGATCGTGGGAATAAGAACCTCGTTATGCCTTGGACCGGTGTTGAAAACATACTCGCAAAGAATAGTGTCGTCATCGCATACTGACACGCTTCCCCAGAAAGTAGACGTTTCAATTCCCAGAATTTTCATATCTGTTTCTTAGCCAAAAACGAGGCATTAAGGCGTGACGTTTATGCACTCAGATTGAGTGGACAGGCATGGCGGAAACTGTTTCCCTCGGGGTTTTTCCTTACTCCGCTTCCCCAGAAGAACCCATTCCCGAGGCCTTTATGATCTCATTTCTTATTTTTTCGCGGATTTCCGGATTTTCGTGGAGAAACTTCTTGGAATTCTCCCTTCCCTGTCCTATTCTCTCCCCTTCGTAGGAATACCAAGTGCCGCTTTTCTTTATCACATTGAATCTGCTTCCCAGGTCCACAAGTTCACCGAGCTTTGATATCCCCCTTCCGAAAAACACCTCGAATTCCGCTTCTCTAAAAGGCGGAGCGACTTTGTTCTTGACAAGTTTCGCCCTGACCCTGTTACCCACGATGCGGTCGCCGTCTTTAAGCGACCCGATGCGCCTTATGTCAATTCTCACCGACGAATAGAACCGAAGCGCGTTACCCCCGGTGGTGGTCTCGGGGTTCATGTACGCCGGAACCCCAATTTTCATCCGAAGCTGGTTAACGAAGATCACTATGGTCTTAGAGCGGCTCACGTTAGCTGTTATCTTGCGAAGCGCCTGCGACATCAGTCTCGCCTGAAGACCCACGTGAGTGTCTCCCATTTCCCCCTCGATTTCGGCACGTGGGGTAAGGGCAGCGACTGAGTCAAGCACTATGAGGTCAACCGCGTTGCTTCTTATAAGGGTATCGACGATTTCAAGGGCCTGTTCTCCGAAATCGGGCTGCGAAATAAGAAGATCCTCAACCTTGATCCCAAGCGCCGCCGCGTAGCTTGTCGAAAGAGCATGCTCGGCATCGACAAATGCGGTTATTCCGCCGGCCCTCTGAGCCTCCGCAATGGCGTGGAGCGCTATGGTGGTCTTACCCGAGGCTTCAGGGCCGTAAACCTCTACGATTCTTCCCCTGGGAAAGCCCCCGACTCCAAGCGCTATGTCAAGTCCAAGGGAGCCCGAGGTGATAACCGGAATGTCCGAGAGGGAAGCATCCTCCCCCAGCCTCATTATGGAACCTTTTCCGAACTGCTTCTCTATTGTGCTGATGGCTACGTCTATATTCTTGTTCTTCTCGTCAAGATCGCTCATTCCGTCTTAATCTCCGTTCTGGTCTTTGTGGTTCTAAAATTACTATCCTACATAATCAAGGCAGAACTTCCTAACCATATCAATGGCGGTGGAAGCGGCAAAGTTTTTTATCTCATCCCTCGTTCCGGCAAAATTCCGTTTCTCGCAGAAAGTTCCTGAGGAAACGTGACTGAATCCAAACCACACGGTACCCACGGGCTTCTCCGCGGTTCCTCCTCCCGGACCCGCGATCCCGGATATGGAAATCCCTATATCGGTTCCGAAAAGCTCTCTCGCCCCCTTGGCCATTTCGAAAACCACCTCCTCGCTCACCGCGCCGAACCGCACGAGCGTATCCGTGCTTACTCCGAGAAGCTTTTCCTTTGATTCGTTGCTGTATACCACTGCTCCGCCCAGAAAATAGGCTGAACTTCCGGGAATGTCAGTAAACCGGCTTGAGCAAAGCCCTCCCGTACAGGATTCCGCAACGGAGAGGGTCAGGTCTTTTTCAAACAATAAAGCTGCGGTTACCCCCTCAAGGGGATCATCCTCCTCGGAAAAGAGAAAATTTCCCAGTCTTTCCTTGGCCTGCGCGCAGGCATCGCGCAGAAGTGAATCCAGCACCTCACCGTCATGGCCGGAGGCCGTGAACCGCAGATGGATCTCGGGCAGGCGGATCCTGTATCCGACATCCACCCCTTCGGGCGAGAAGCCTCCCAGCTTTTCCGCCACCTCGGATTCGCCCAGGCCGAAGGTCCTGAGCACTCTCACGCGCAGGATGGTTCCTTTTTCCGCAACGCCACTTATATCTGGAAAAACATGTTCTCTGAACATACGCCTGAATTCCCTCGGGACACCGGGAAGAAAGTAGAATTTCGAGTTGCCGGAAACAAAACTGAAGCCGGACGCCGTGCCGACGGGGTTCTCGATAACCGCCGTTTTTTCAGGAAACATGGCCTGTTTTTCATGATGGATGTTGGGTTCCCTTCCTCTCTTCCTTAGCTTTAGGGAAATGTCTTCGTAGACCTCTTGATTAAAAACAAGGGGAGTTCCCAGGAATTTCGAGGCTGCAAGCGCACTCAGATCATCCTCGGTGGGGCCAAGCCCTCCCGTAACTATGACAAATCCGGATCTTTTTGAGGCCGTGGCAAAAGAAGCGAGAAGATCGTCAAGGTCATCGGCAACCGCGCAGTGGTGCTTAACCTCAATACCGGATGAGGACAGTTCCGCGGCTACCCAGCTGAAATTGGTATCCCGGGTGAGACCGCTCATTATCTCATTTCCGGTCGTTATTATCTCGACACACATCGCGGGTAATTCTAACTGGAAAGAAGGATGATCGCCTGAAGGCACAGGTTGCCGTACACCCCGGCCAAAACATCATCCATCACGATACCGTAACCCCCCGGGAGCTTCTCGACTCGTCGTATCGGAAACGGCTTTGCTATATCGAAGAATCTGAACAGAAAAAAGCCGATCGCCAGGTTAAGTGGGTTCGGGGTGATGAAAAGCATGCACACCAAAAATCCGCATACCTCGTCAATCACGACCTCGGGCGGGTCCTCCCTTTTAAAAATCCGCACGCAACGGGAAGCGGCTATAAAAGAGACAAGGATCAGCCCCAACGTGAATATCGAATAAAAAACCGCACCGCCTGCGAGGCTTAGCAGGTACACGACCCCGACCGCTCCAAGAGTCCCAACCGTTCCTGAGGCCCCGGGAGCAAATCCCAGCCCGAAAAAAGTCGAAAAAACAACGCATATCCTGTTTATCAAGGTTAACTCTCCGGGAATCCCGCCTGCGGGGGCGTATCTTAAGCAAGACTCATTTGACTGATAACATCGCCAAGTTTATCATTTTTTTATAGGCAAATGTCAAAAGTAATATGCGTGGTAAATCAGAAAGGGGGAGTCGGTAAAACCACAACCGCAGTCAATCTTTCCGCCTCTCTGGCAGTGACAAACCGCCGAACGCTTCTCATAGATATTGATTCCCAGGGGAACGCCACCGGGGGGCTCGGCATTGACAAGGAATCGATTAATTCGAAAAACATCTGCAGCGTCATACTGGGAGAAGTAAAGCTCACAGACACCGTAATTGACGTCTATCCCGAGCTTCTAAACGGTTACCTGCACCTATGTCCGGCGAATCACGAACTCACCGGGGCGGAGATACACCTCATAGAGACAGAAAGCAGAGAATACCGTCTTAAAAAGGTTATCGACGAGATAAAGGCCGAGTACGATTACATATTCATAGACGCCCCTCCGTCTCTAAGCCTGCTCACCATAAACGCGCTCGCCGCGGCCGACCGGGTGTTAATACCCGTCCAGTGCGAGTACTACGCTCTTGAAGGAATAGGACAGCTGCAGACAACCATATCGCTCGCCAAGCAGAGACTCAATCCTTCGCTCGAGGTGGAAGGCTATCTTCTGACCATGTTCGATTCCCGCAATAACATATGTCACTCTGTGGCCGAGGATGTAAGGAATCACTTCGGCGAAAAAACCTTTGACACCGTAATAAGCAGAAACGTTAAGCTCGCCGAAGCGCCAAGCCACGGCAAGCCGCTTCTGC
The DNA here is from genome assembly GCA_009837205.1 of Candidatus Dadabacteria bacterium. Taxonomy (NCBI): domain Bacteria; kingdom Pseudomonadati; phylum Thermodesulfobacteriota; class Candidatus Dadabacteria; species Candidatus Dadabacteria bacterium. Next base: position 31,960 of record VXTZ01000032.1, read on the forward strand.
TTTATGAAATCAAGTCGAGCGGAGCTCAGAATTACATGAAACTCGCAAATGAGATAATAAGGAAAGCGGAGGTTAACTGACGTGAAAAGACAAAGCCTGGGAAGAGGACTTGACTCCCTTATTCCGAAGAGCCTGGAAACGGAATCCACCGGATACCAGATGGTAAGCACGGACCTGCTTAAGCCGAATCCCTCGCAGCCGAGAAAGCAGTTTGAACAGGGTGCGCTTGAGGAGCTCGCAGAGTCTATAAAGGAAAACGGGGTCATACAGCCTCTTATCGTCAGGAAGATAAACGGCGGCTTTGAAATAGTGGCCGGGGAGCGCAGATGGAGAGCGGCAAAAATTGCCAAATTCGAAAAGCTCCCCGTAGTGATAAGAACCGCTACCGACCAGGACGTAGCGGAGCTGACGTTAATAGAAAACATACAAAGAGAGGACTTAAATCCCATTGAGGAGGCTGAGGCTTATGAAAAGCTCTCGGAGCGCTTCGGGCTTACCCATGACGATATAGCCAAGAAAACGGGGAAAAATCGCTCTGTTATCACGAACCAGTTGAGGCTTCTCAAGCTTTCCGGTAAAGCCAAGGAAGCGCTTGTCTCGGGTGCGATAACCACAGGGCACGCAAGAGCGCTTCTAGCCGCCGCCTCTCCTGAGGAAATGAATTCCCTTCTCGGAGAAGTGCTGAAAAAGGATCTTACGGTAAGGCGAACCGAAGCGCTTGTAAAAAAGAAAAGCAGAGATACTGAACGGCCCGCTGAGCCAGCCTTGAATGAGGTGGAGGAAGATATCTTCACCAGGGAACTTACAGAAGAGCTTTCCGGGAAATTCTCGACCAAAGTAAAAATAAGCCGCAACAAGACAAAAGGGAAAATAGAAATAGAGTACTATTCTCCCGAGGAGCTTGAGAGAATTATTGGCATACTGCTCTCGCGCGGGTAATATCCCGCAGAATTCACACCGGAGCAAGGAAACAGGAGATGAAACAGTTTTCTGTGAAAATAGAGGTTAAGCTCAAGCCCGTGGTGCTTGACCCCCAGGGCAAGGCGGTGCTTAACGCTCTTTCCGGTCTCGGATTCAGCGGGGTCTCAGACGCAAGGGTAGGCAAAGTCGTAGAGCTCACCATGGAGGGCGAATCCGCCGAGGAGGTAAGCCGCAAAGCGGACGAGATGTGCCGGAAACTCCTTTCCAACCCGGTAATCGAAGATTCTTCGGTAGAGGTAGCGGAAAAATAATGCCAAGTTTCGGAGTTCTGTTCTTTCCGGGGTCCAACTGCGACCACGACTGCTATCACGCCATAAAAAAAATCCTGGGTCGTCCCTGCGAACTTATATGGCACGAGGAAACTTCCCTCGAGGGAATAGACTGCATCGTGATACCGGGGGGATTTTCCTACGGAGATTATCTTCGCGCGGGAGCTATATCGCAGTTCTCTCCGGTGGTAAGCCCTCTCAGGGAACTTGCCGCAAGCGGAGTCCCGGTAATAGGTATATGCAACGGGTTTCAGATTCTTGTTGAATCGGGACTCCTTCCCGGGGCATTTATACACAACTCCTCACTGAAATTCGTCTGCAGATGGACAAACGTGAGGGTCGAGGATACCGATACGCCCTTTACCTGTCTTCTCCGCAAGGGAGAAGTGCTGAAACTGCCGGTCGCAAACGCGCAAGGCAATTTCGTGCTGCCCCCGGACGGGGACGATGCCCGGGAACGAAGAATAGTTCTGCGCTACTGCGGGGAAGGAGGAGAGCTCAGTGCCGAAGCGAATCCAAGCGGCGCCGAGGACAACATAGCGGGAATCGCCAACAGCCGGGGCAACGTACTCGGGATGATGCCTCATCCCGAGCGCAGTTTCGAGAGCCTACTAGGCTCAGAGGACGGCAGAAAAATGTTTGAATCCGTGATATCGTGGATAGGGTCCCGGAATGCCGACGGAAAAGCCATTTGAGTAAAACACAGACTGTGTTAGTCTTAACGGGAAATCGCGCGGACGAGAGTTTAAAATGGACAACACGCAGAGCAAGGAAAAAATAGACATAACTGACTACATCTGTCCGATGACGTTTGTTAAAACCAAGCTCAAGCTTGAGCAGATGAAGCGCGGGGAAGTCCTTGAAGTAAGGCTCTGCGAAGGGGAACCTCTCTCCAATCTCCCGAGAAGCGTGGAACAGGAAGGTCACAAGGTCCTGTCCGTAGAGAAGGAAGAAGGCCGCTACCACAAGGTAATCATCGAGCGCTGCTAATGTATAGACCCGAATCCGGAACCCCCGCCGCCGGAGGTTCAAGAGTCGAATCGGTGGTCGACCTTATAGGCAACACCCCCCTTTTGGAACTTTCCGAGACGGCAAAAGAATGCTCTCCCGGAGTCAGTATTTACGCAAAGGCCGAGTGGTTTAACCCGGGAGGTTCAATAAAAGACCGCCCCGCCCGCAGAATGATCCTGGAAGCCATCCGCTCCGGCGAACTCACAAAAGACAAGGTCATTATGGACTCCTCTTCCGGGAATACAGCGATCGCGTACGCGATGCTTGGGGCCTCACTGGGGTACGAGGTTGAAATCGTAACGCCTGAGAACGTAAACACCGAGAGAAAAAAAGCAATCGAGGCCTACGGAGCGAAAACAACCTTCTCAAACCCCCTTGAAGGTTCCGACGGAGCGATAAGAATTGCTCACAAGCTAAAGGCGGATAATCCTGAGAAATATTTCATGCCTGACCAGTACAACAACATTAACAATCTCCTGGCTCACTACGAGACGACTGCGCCCGAGATCTGGAAGCAGACAAAGGGTGCCGTGACCCATTTTCTTGCGGGACTCGGCACATCGGGAACCTTCATGGGAACCGGGAGAAGACTTAAAGAGCACAATCCCGATATAAAGACAATCGCAATTCAGCCTGAAGAAAGCCTTCACGGACTTGAGGGCATGAAACATATGCCCACTTCGATAGTTCCAGGCATATACGATGAGGAGGAGGCCGACGAAGTTGTCTTCATCTCGACCGAGAAAGCGTATGAAATGATGGAGCGGCTGATGGATACCGAGGGGATATTCGTGGGCCACTCGGGAGGAGCCGCGGTCTGCGTAACGCTTGAGTACGCGAAAAAACTGAAAGAAGGAGTGCTCGTGACGATTCTTCCCGACTCGGGCAGAAGGTACCTGAGCGAAGGACTCTGGTGGTAAAGATATACAGATCGGCCTATCTGGGCATGACACGGGATGCAGAATCCGGTTACCCTTACGAGGTATGCGGAGTGATGATCGGGAAAGAAGATACCGTCACTCACTTCCGCAAATGCGCCAATCTGGTCGCTGACGACAAATCCGAAACAGCGTTTAAGGAAACAGCAGACATTGACAGCAAGCGGTTAAGAGACCGTTACGAGCTTGATCCGCGTTCCTACATAGAGGCAGATTCGTGGGCGAGGGAGAACGGTCTTGAGATTCTCGGCATATACCACTCGCATCCAGACCACCCTTCGGTACCTTCGGAGACGGACAGGCAGGTGGCATCGCCCGGATGGGCGTATATAATTTTCTCGGTAAACCGCGGGAAACTCGCCGACGCGAGAATATGGTACATTGACGAGCAAGATTTCCAGTTTGAAGAAAGAAAGTTCGAAGTGCTTAAAAACCCCGACTGATGTAATGAAAAAGACAACCGAGACCCGGAGAAGGCTGCATATGCCGGGAGAGACGCAACTATGAATATGCAGGTTCTGTTTGAAAGTACGCTGGCTATCCTTCCCGAGTGCGTACTCATACTCGCCGCCCTGCTCATACTCATCTGTGCCCCGATTCTGAAAAAAAGATGGACGGGGTCGCTTTTTCTCCTCGCAATCTCCGGTACCGTGCTCTCCCTCGTCCTTAACTTCTCCAGGTTCTCCGGCGAAAGTTCCGCGTTCTCCGGCGCATTGGTAATCGATTCCTTCTCCGCCTATTTCAACTCCCTTTTTCTTCTGGCAGCGCTTGCGACTATCCTTTTTTCAAAAGACCACCTCGAGAAACGCACGCAATGGCTTGAGGAGTTCTACGCGCTTGTGCTTTTCTGCACGAGCGGGATGATGGTTCTCGCCTCCTCGGTCGAACTCATGACGCTTTTCGTTGGGTTCGAAATCATGTCAATCGCCGTCTACATACTCTCGGGGTTCAGAAGCAAATCCCTCGACTCGACAGAATCAGGCGTAAAATACCTTGTTCTGGGAGGGTTCTCTTCCGCGGTGCTGCTTTTTGGAATCGCCCTTCTCTACGGGGCTACCGGTTCCACTTTTCTGGAGGAAATTCTAAAAAGTCCGGGGAATCTTCCGATGTATGTCTGCGGAGCCACCTTTGTTGCAGTGGGAGTCATTTTCAAGATAGGAGCCGTGCCGCTTCACCAGTGGGTGCCCGATATCTACGACGGAGCTCCCCTCACGGTTACGGGATACATGTCCGTTGCGGTAAAAGCGGCGGCTTTTGTGCTGCTGCTGAGAATATTTCTCGGTTCCGCTCCGGAATTTGAAAACTACATGACGGCCGCGGTGCAGATTGCGGCGGTGCTGACCATGGTAGTGGGAAATATAGCCGCCATATATCAAAAAAGCGTGAAGAGGATGCTCGCCTACTCAAGTGTGGCACACGCTGGATATGCCCTCGTCGGGGTAGCGGCAGTTCTCTCAGACTCTTCGGTCGGAAGCGGGAGCGTTCTTTATTATCTGTTTGCCTATACTTTTATGAACCTCGGAGCTTTCGGAATCCTTGCCTACGCGAGCAGGGAAGGAGACGATTGTGACACTTTCGAGAGGATATCGGGACTCTGGAGCAGAAAACCGGCGGCATCGCTCGCACTTGGAGTATTTATGTTCTCGCTTGCGGGAATCCCGCCGACTATAGGATTTTTCGGGAAATACAGGGTGTTTTTAGCTGCAGTCGACGCCAATCTGACGCCGCTTGCAGTAATAGGAATAATAACAAGCGTAATCTCCGCGTACTACTACCTCAAAGTGCTCGTCTACGCGTTTATGAGGGAAGACAGTTACGGAGCAAGCGCGAACAAACCGCTTTCGGGGGCTACAATTGCGGTGCTTACCGCAGTCACGGTTTTTTTCGGTATATTTCCTTTCTTGTCATGGGATCTAGCAGCTCAGGCCTCAATCACTCTTCTCGCCGGAATCGCATTTTAGACTGCAAGGGTTTTTTCCTTCGCCCGAGCGCGGAGGATTTTTATTTCAGAATTTAGGAAATGGAGAAAGGCAAAGACACTCAAGGCTTATTTGTAGATGTGATGGCGGTTTTTTTCTTCGCCCTCGGCGTATTTACCTTCGTAAGTCTTCTGGCCTTCAGCAACCTTCTTGAAATCGATGTAAAAGGCGCGATGGGAGGGGCGGGCCTTTATGTGTCCCACTCCCTTGGAAGTTCCTTCGGCACGCTTTCCTTCGTATTTCCCGTGCTGATGTTCTATTCATCATACGTGATCCTGAGAAAGCGGCCCGCCCAAAAAATATACTGGAAGCTTTTCTCCACAATTATTTTCCTTCTCTCCTCGACCACCCTGCTGGGGCTTGTTTACGGAAAAAGCTCCCTTCTAGGCTACTCGCCGGCCGGGGGATGGCTGGGTCTTGCGATCTCCAGAGAATTTGCGCAGAACATCCTGGGGACCTTCGGAACATACATTATCGCCATAATTGTCATATTCGTCTCCGTGATAATAGCAACGGAAACCAAGATCGCCACCGTAGTGAAAATCATCCGCCTTCTCTTCTCAGGCACGTTAAAAGGAATTTCCGCACCGATCGGTGCTCTGAGACGCACTGCCGCACAAAGGGCCGCACGAGGAAAGAAGAAGCAAGACGCACCGAAGGCAACCCCCAGCGCGGCAAAAACCACGGCCACAGAACACAAGCAACAAGCCGACACGGAACCGCAGATAGTCTTCACTCCTCCCGCCCCTGACAAGAAAGACGGGCCGTCCCCTGCCGCGCCCGAAAGCAAATGGCTTGACTTCTCCCTCCCCTCAATTGACCTGCTTGACCCGAAAATCGATACGTCGGTAGAGATAGATAAGGAAGCCATGTACCAGAAGGCCACCTTGATCGAGGAAAAGCTTGCGGACTTCGGAGTAACCGGAAAGATCATGGAAATACGCCCCGGGCCGGTTATCACGATGTTCGAATACAAGCCCGCCCCGGGGATAAAAATAAACAAGATATCGTCCCTTGAAGGCGATCTGGCAATGGGTCTTAAGGCGCTCAGTATAAGAATCATAGCCCCCATACCGGGAAAGGACGTTGTCGGAATAGAGGTGCCGAATGAAAGCAGGGAGATAGTGGTACTGCGGGAACTTTTCGAGAGCAGCTCGTTTACGGAGAAAAAATCGATGCTCACCGTCGCCCTCGGAAAAGACATATCCGGAAAACCGCGCTACATGGACCTTCAGACCGCCCCGCACCTTATGATCGCCGGAACTACAGGTTCGGGCAAAAGCGTGCTCCTAAACGCCGCAATCACAAGCCTGCTCTACAGGGCGACCCCTTATGAGCTCAAGATGATAATGATAGACCCGAAGATGCTCGAGCTCTCCATATACGAAGACATTCCCCACCTGCTCCACCCGGTTGTAACCGAATCGAAAAAAGCCGTGGCCGCCCTTAAGTGGCTGGTTGGGGAAATGGATTCCAGGTACAGGATGCTCTCCGAGGAAGGGGTAAGGGACATAGACAGCTATAACAGGAAGCTTGAGACGCTTGAAATCGAGGAAAAGCAGCTCAGGTGGCTTCCCTACATAGTCGTTATCATAGACGAGCTCGCCGACCTGATGATGGTCTCCCCGAGCGACGTCAAGGACTCGATAATAAGGCTCGCGCAGAAAGCCAGGGCGGCGGGAATTCATATAATAGTCTCCACTCAGCGCCCCTCGGCGGACGTGGTGGCGGGACTCATAAAGGCTAACTTCCCGGCGCGCATATCCTTTCTCGTATCTTCAAAAGTGGATTCAAGAATCATTCTTGACACCGGGGGAGCTGAAACCCTGCTCGGAAAGGGGGACATGCTTTTTCTCGCATCCGGTGGGAGCAACCTATTAAGACTGCAGGGCGCGCTTATATCCGACGATGAAAGAAAACGGGTAACGGATTTTCTAAGGTCCCAGGCAGACCCCGTCTACATAGAAGAGATAACAAAAGACGACCCAAACGATGAGAACTCGGGAGTCAGCGAAGACGAAAAAGACGAGCTTTACGAAACCGCGCTCGGCATAATAGCCGAAACGGGACAGGCATCCATCTCCATGATACAGAGAAGGCTCAAGATAGGATATAACCGCGCGGCCAGGATCGTTGAGACAATGGAAAAAGAAGGTCTTATAGGTTCCCAGGGAGCTGCCGGCAAGCCGAGAGAAGTCTACGTGAACATGATTAAAGCGGACAGGGGAAACTCGGATTGAAAAAAATCGCGCTTGCGGCAGCGCTTTTCGCCACATCCCTTCTTTTTACCGCGCAGCCCGCGAGTACCCAGAACCCAAGCACTGTTGTTAGCGGCATCCAGAAAAAATACGCCTCGATAAACGACCTCAGCTCTCCATTCACCCAGGTGACCCGGATAAAGGACCTCGATGAGAAAATCGCTTCCTCGGGCAAGGTGTGGTTTAAAAAACCCGGGATGATGAAGTGGCAGTACGAAGAGCCATGGAAAGATACGATTGTTTCTGACGGAAAGAAGGTCTGGTATTTCGACAGCCGGGAGAACCAGGTAACCGAGATGGAAATTGAAAGCGTCTGGGCAGACTCTCTCGGTTCCTATACCATCATTTCCATACTGGAGGATCTTGACCGCCTTTTCGATGTCCGCCCGGGTGCCGGAAGCGCGGACGAGCGGGGGAATGTCCTCCTTGACCTGAAACAGAAAAACCGGGAGCAGTCAAAGCAGGTAACGATAGCAGTCGATCCCAAGACCTACATGCTAAGAGAAATCATAATCGGCGATGTCTTCGGAAACACTACGGTCATAAAACTGGGCGCCGCAGAAGTTAACCTCGGCATTGCCGATTTGTTTTTCAGTTTCAAAAAACCAAAGGGGGCAAGGATGGAGGCTTTTCCCTGAGTTTTTTACGTATCGCATTTGACAACTCCGACAGCGCGGGTTTCAAAGCAAGCGTGTTTTTATTCTTCAGTGCGCTGTAATCCTTCGGGAGTAACGCTTTGCGGGGCGGTTCTGTCTTCGCTGACCTTGGGGGCGGGGGGTTGGTACGCGCGCAGGTACTGACCGGCGGTTTCGTAAAACCCTGACACCATCTGCTCCAGTTCGTCAATGAAGCTTTTGCGCTGACTGAAACGTCTGCCCAGCTGATGGATCATGCATACTTCGAATCTGGCGACGGGAATATCCTGACCGCTTGTGGAAGCCATCACCGAATTCTCTCTCAGTTCCCCAAGCGTATACTGCGTGCGGGGCCTTCGTCCGGGCCAGATCAGCCTGATATGGATATCCGTTTCGGAGGTTTTCCGCAGCTGGCGGAGCAGCCAGTTGAGACGGGCCGGGGTGGTTTTTCTGTTGCCGGGAGCTTCAAGCGTCATTGACGCGCTGATCGTCCGTTTTCCGATATCGACGACCAACTCAATCGGTGCTGCCGCATCTTGAATCTTAAGTCCGGCCGAAAGCGTCTGCTCTTCGGCAAGTTCGTAGGCGTCTTTCTTTGCACGTGCCGCCGGATCCAGAACGTGGGAACGCGGCAACCTGACTTCAACTTTCACATTGACCTTGCGCGTCAGCAGAAGAGAGATGTCCCTGACTTCCTGATGCCAGGCGGCCACTATATCCTGCACTTCCTCGCTTTTTGTCTGGAGCGAAGCGCCGGCGGCGATTTTCTGCACGATACCGGGCCATGCCTCGGGCATGCGGTCGAAAGCTTTTACCCCCGTGCTCGCATGCGTCAGGAATCTCAACATCTCGGAGAGAACAAAATACTGGTCCTCGTCTTCAATGTCGTCATTGGAAATCAGCAGGTCGGCCTGCGTAATAATGTACATCCATGACCAGTGATAGATTTTCACCCTTGAGCGCGTTTTGGCGGAGAGCTTGACAGGGTGATGATCCGGTCTCGAAGTGAACTGGTTTGAGACGGTTATCACGGCATCAATGTTATGTTCTCTGGCCAAGCGCATGTAGGCGGCAAGCTGCTCCTCATCGAGCTTGACGTTGCCGATCTTCGTTTCAACCAGCGCTTTCCACCGGCGCCTGCCAACCCTGAGCACGATCAGCCCGTCCGGCCTGTGCGCTTTTTCCTCCCCCCGGTCCGCGAATGTGACTTCGGTGTACGCCGTGAGACTCGCAAGTTTCCCGACGCGCTGGTTGACGGAACCCAGCATCGCCTGGCCGAATTCGCGCACGTGCACAAGGCAGGAAAGAAGAATTGAAGTGCTTCGGCCCTCCTTTGAAGTGTCCGCCAGCACCGGAAAAAGACGCGCTTTTTCTCCGCGTTCAAGATATTCGGGCAAACTGTCCATAAACCGCCGATAATTCTAACATGCGTCGGTGTTTTCTCCAAAAGCGCGCGACGAACCAGCCTGCCCGCGCAAGCCGCGCGCAAAAGTCAGGTCTGCTGTTCCAAGCGGCAGAAGCAGGAGGCTTGCGTTCGGGGAAGCGATCAATTTCCGGCACAGTGAGCCCGGCAGAACCGGAAACCAACCGGCTATGGACCTTCCGGTCTTTTTGTTTTCGTGAGCGCCGAGGCCAACAGGGCGGTGGGAACCGCCACAACTCCGAGCCCCGTTACCGCGACGAAAAAAGTGAATATCTTTCCGCCCGTGGTTATCGGGTACACATCTCCGTACTCGACCGAGGCGAGGGTCGTAATCGCCCACCAGAGGCTATGGAACACGCTTTTGAACGCTTCGGGCTGGGCTTTGTGCTCAAAGTGGTGAATGCCGGCCGCCGCCGTGAACAGCACTATGACGCTTGCCGCTCCGTAGAGCATTAGTTCGTCTCTGATCTGCCACCATGCCTGCTTCAGCCTGAACACCGCCTCTGAGGACTGCACCGCCTTGATTATCAGCAACAGGCGCAGCAGGCGAAAGGAGCGCACGAACACCAAGTCTGTCGTCCCCCTTGCGAACCAGAAAACGGGCAGAATGGCGACAAGGTCCACGATCCCGAAGAAACTGAACACGTAGCCCCACCTGTTTTCGCTGACCCAGATACGAAGCGCGTATTCAAAGGTGAAAACAGCGAGGATCGCTGTTTCCGCCATTTCCAGCCAGCGCCGGTCGGCGGGATCCAGATCCGGCAGCGTTCCGATTGAAAAAACCGCAAGGGCCATCAGAACCAAGAACTGGACGGCGTAATCGAATGCTACGCCGGCTTTAGTGTCCCGACGCACCACTACAGCAGCCAGCCGGGAGCGCGTCTTCGCGTAGACCGTCATGCAGCAATGTAGATTACTTGCTTTTTTGGGGCTTTAAAAACGGGAAAGACAAGTGCGGCGTCCACTATCCAGTTGACCTTACGCTTGTCCATGCAGCAGGCAAGGGCGTCAAGCGTACCGTGCGCCCCTCATCCCGCCCGCAAATCTTAAATAAAACTGCCACCTGTATTTAGCGTGAGATAGTCGTGGCACGAGCGAAGAAGAGCTTTGTTCCCTGTCCATCCCTATGCTAAACTTTTCCGAAAGAGAACTATCAAAGCCAGTGGTGAACTGAAAACCGTTTTATAAGACGGAAACAGTTCAGACTAAGGGAACGGATAGAGCCATCAGTTCATAATCTTGGGAGGAAGATTTCGATGACAGAGTCAAACAAATCTTGCGACTCTTCCGGGGAATCGCTACCCCACTCTGAAACTCAAAAACAGGAAAAATCCGGATTCGGTCCACCGATAGCGATCGTGGGCATGGGGTGCCGGTTCCCCGGCGCACCGAGTATACCGGCCTTTTGGCGCCTGCTCGAAGCGGGCCAGAACGTGGTGACGGAGGGCGTCCCGGGTTCCGGCATCGGGCGTATGGACGAGCTTTTCCCCGATGGACAGATTCCGAGCAAGGCCTGTCGTTTCTGTGCCTATGTCGACGGAATCGAGCAGTTCGACGCGGGGTTCTTTCGCATTTCTCCGGTCGAGGCCCAGTTGCTGGATCCACAGCAGCGGATGATGCTGGAAACCACTTGGGAAGCTCTCGAGGATGCTGGCATGAACCCGGATCGGCTGAGGGGCACCCGCACCGGGGTATACACCGGGATCAGCAACGACGAATACAGGATGCTGGTAGTGGAGTCAAGGAAACCTGCCGATGCCGCCTCATGTCTTTATGCTCTGAGCGGCACGAACCTGAACGGTACCAGCGGACGGGTCTCTTTCGTGCTGGGCCTGATGGGACCGGCAAAGGCAGTGGACGCCGCGTGCGCGTCGTCCATGGTGTCGGTCCACGACGCGGTGGCGGATCTGCAGCAGGGCAAGGCGGATCTGGCCATTGCGGGCGGTGTGCAGGCTATCCTGAACAGTCGCATATTCGAACTCCGTGCGGATGCGATGATGCTGTCTCCAGACGGGCAGTGCAAGACGTTCGATGCGTCTGCGAACGGTTACGTGCGCGGCGAAGGTTGCGGCGTCGTTATCCTGAAGCGCCTCAGCGAGGCCGAGGAGGATGGCGATCGGATCTGGGGCGTGATCCGAGGCTCGGCGGTGAATAACGGCGGGGCCAGCACCGGACTGACCGTACCGCACATCCCCGCACTGGAACAGGTGATGGAAGCGGCCCTGTCCGACGCCGGAGTTTCTGCTTCAGATGTGGATTACCTGGAGGCGCACGGGACTGGAACAGCTGTAGGCGACCCGATTGAGATCGACGCCGTCTCCGCTGTCTACTGCAAAGGACGCAAAGCCGATCGTCCTCTTTTGATCGGTTCCGTAAAGACCAATGTCGGCCACCTCGAGTCGGCTGCCGGAATCGCCGGTCTGATCAAGGCGGTGCTGGTGATGCAGCGCGGCGTGATTCCGAGGCATCTGCACTTCAAGGAACCCAACCCTAGCCTCGATTGGGACCGACTGCCTTTGAAGGTTACTTCGTCCATGATGGACTTACCTCAGCGTGGCGGACGGCCGAGACTGGCAGGAGTAAACTCCTTCGGGATATCCGGGACGAACGCCCACATAGTGGTGGAAGAATACATCGCCCCGGGGGGGTTGCCCTACGGAAAGCATGAGCTTGCGGGCTCAGCCCAGGCGGTGACAGTCTCTCTGCCGGAGGCCGTGGAGAGTTTGCCGTTGCCGGAGCAAGAGTTAAGGAGGCGCGAGACCCGGTTGCTGCCGCTGTCCGGCAAATCGGTGAACGCACTCCGGGAACTTGCGGAGCGTTACCTCTCATGGCTGGACGAGCATCCGGAGGATCTTGCTTCCCAAAATGCCTCGGTAGAACCCCTGCTCTCGGACATGGCGTGGACTGCAAGTGTAGGGAGGAGCCATTTTGATCACCGTGCGGGCGTGGTGTTTCGGGATACTGGATCGCTACGGGAGGGGCTGAAAGCGCTGGGGAATGTGGGCGAGAGTTCAGGCCCGCAAACGGCGACGAAGATAGCGTTCGCTTATACCGGGCAAGGAAGCCAATGGGCCGGCATGGGAAAGGCGCTCTACGAACGTGAGCCGGTGGCGCGGGCGGTTCTCGACCGCTGTGAAGAGGTGTTTCGGGCCGAAAGAGGCACCTCGTTGCTTGACGTGATGTTCGGGCGCGGCGAAGGCGATCTGGGCGATACAGCGTGGGAGCAACCGGCACTCTATGCCCTCGAGTGCGCGCTCACGGCGCTTTGGTCGAGTGTAGGGGTTCGTCCCAGCGTGGTGTTGGGGCACAGCGTCGGGGAACTGGCGGCGGCGCAGGCGGCGGGAGTGTTCAGCCTGGAGGATGGAATGCGGTTTGCCGCGGCGCGAGGTACCCTGCTGTCGGAAACCGAACCGGGCGCAATGGCAGCAGTTTTTGCCACTCCGGTACGAGTGGCGTCGACGGTCGAGGAGCTGAACGAATCATCTGCCAGTGTTGGGGTGAGCATCTCGGCGGACAATGGCACCCACCAAGTGGTGAGCGGACCGGTTGCAGAAATTGAAATCATCTCGAAGCGTTTCGAATCGGAAGGAGTCCGGGTAAGACGGTTGAACACGCTCCGCGCGTTCCACAGCGCCTTGGTAGAGCCAGCTCTGGACATGCTGGAAGCTTCCTTGGATAGTGTGGCGATCGATCCACCTTCCCTCACCGTGGTCAGCAATCTGACTGGCCAAGTGGTGGAGCCTGGCCAAGCGCTGGACGGAGCCTACTGGAGGCAGCATGCCCGCGAGAAAGTGGCATTCGCCCGCGGTGTCCAGACGTTGGCGGAACTCGGAGTGGACTTGGTGTTGGAGATAGGACCGAGACCGATTCTGGCCACGATGACTCGCTCGGCCTGGCCGGACTCTGTACAGACACCGGCGCCCATGGTGCTGTCGAGCCTGCGCCCACCGTCTGGTGAATCCTCAGCGTCCGCGGATGGCGCCGATTTCACGCAGGCTGTCGCGGAAGCGTATCAGGCGGGGCTCCCGATTTGTTTTGAAGGGCTTTTTGCGGGGGAGGAGCGCCATCGCATCTCGCTGCCAAGCTATCCATTCCAACGCGAACGCCATTGGCTCGATTCGAAGAGAAAACAGCGCTCAGGCGTCGGCCACCCCTTACTGGGGGTCCGGCACGAATCCGCCACAGGCGAGGTCACATTCGAAACAGAAGTATTCCAGTCGGATCCGGAGTGGTTGAGCGACCACCGGGTGTTTGGCCGGGTTATAGCTCCGGGTGCACTCTACGGGGCCATGGCGGCATCGATATCCTTTACGGAAGAAAGCGGCGCGGTGGTTGTGGAGGACATGCAACTGCTCAACGCGCTGATTTTCCCCGAGGAGGGCTCCGAGGACGATACCGGTGACGAGGGCCGTGAGGTGCAGGTTGTGCTTGATTCTTCCGAGCGGCCAAATTCGCGTCGTGTCCAGATATTCAGCAAGAGGAGTGGCGAGGACTGGACGGCACATGTGGAAGGCCACATATCGTCGGGCGCCCCCATGCCGGAAGCCGGTAGCCGCATCGATCTTGAAAGCCTCAAGACCCCCCTGTCACCAATAGACGTGGCAGACTACTACCGCGCCCGGGCGGGTACGGGGATCAATCTCGGCCCGTTTTTCCGTACGCTTGGGAAGGTCTGGTCCCGGCCAGGCGAGGCGTTAGGCGAGATTTCTTTCCCTGAAGCTCTCGGCCGCAATGAGCTGGACGTTCATCCGCTCCTGCTCGACGGTTGCTTTCAGGTTGTGGCCGTAGCGCGCAATCCGGGCGGGATAGAAGAGGAAACCACCTATCTACCATTTGGCTGGGAGCGACTGTGGCTGGCAGATCGGCTGCCGGATCACTTGTTCTGTCACGTGCGCATGAGTGAGGTTTCCCAAGGGACAGAAGCGGAACAGGGCGAGCCGCCTGAGGTCTGGAACGGAGAATTGCGCATCTACGATCCCAACGGGGTTCTGCTTGGCGGGTTGAGCGGATACATGGTGAAACGCGCGACGCGGGCGGCACTGCTCTCTGCAGGCGAAGGGGTGAATGAACTGCTGTACGAGGTTGTGTGGCGCGAAAAGACTCTCCCGCCCGGAATGCTGTCCGCAGATTTCCTCGCATCTCAGGCAACAGTTGCAGCGCGCTCGGGGTTGCTCGCGGATTATTTGGCTGACGAAGGAGTCACGCCCAAAGACAGAAGCGCCCTCCTGACCGACCTAGAGCGGTGGTCTCGATCCTGCGCGCTCGAGACCTTGGAGAAGCTGGGGTGGGAACGCGAGGTGGGCGTGACCGTGGATTCAGAGGACTTGCGGCAGCGCTTGAACGTCGTGGAGGAGCATAAGAAGTTGTTCCGCCGGATGCTCGAGATGCTGGCCAAGTCCGGGGTGTTGGAAGAGGTGGACGGCGACTTCGTCGTGAGGATCGGACCCGGGGATCCCTTGCCGGATGAAATGCCGCCTGACACCGAGAAGTTTGCTACCCGAATGGCTGAGCTATATCCCCACGGCTTGACCGAGATCGGGCTTTTCCGACGGTCTGGCAACGCCTTGGCAGACATCCTGCTGGGCCGAGCGGACCCGTTGACGGTCCTGTTCAGCAACGGAGACCCGACCCCGGGCGATCTGTATCTAAAAGCCCCGGTGGCGCGGGCGGCGAACCGTCTACTGCGAGAAACGGTTCAGACTCTTGTGGCGGAGTTGCCCGACGACCGACACCTCAGGGTGATCGAAGTCGGGGCGGGTACAGGATCGGCAACCGCGGCCATCCTGCCGGAACTCCCGGAAGGACGGTTCGACTACATGTACACGGATATCTCGGCGGGCTTCTTTGCGGAAGCAGAAGCGCGTTTCGGAGGCGACGAAGCGTCGATAGACTACCGCATGCTGGATATCGAGAAGGATCCGGTGGAGCAGGGATTCGACTCCCACGGTTATGATCTGGTGATCGCGTCCAATGTGCTGCACGCCACGCGATACCTAGATGAGACGCTTGCGCACTGCCAGCGGCTTCTCGCGCCATCAGGACAGATGGTCGCGCTCGAGAACCTGAGGGGTATGGGTTGGATGGACCTGACTTTCGGGCCGCTCGACGGCTGGTGGCGGTTCGCCGATGCCTACCGACCGCAACACGCCTTGGTGGAGCCAGCTGTGTGGCGCCGCATACTCGCTGACGTGGGTTTCGAGGAAATAGAAGTGCTGGGATTGGAAGAGTCCGACTCGACCGGGATGCCGGATAAGGGCGTGATCGTGGCGCGGGGCCCGGCTGAGGTGACCGAAAGACCGGGCGTCTGGGTTCTAGCGGCAGATAGCGCCGGCGTGGCCAAGGAACTGGCAGCAGAGTTGGCCGCGCGCAACCAGACAGTCGTGCTGGCGGACCATCAACTCCCGGAGAGCGGGCACTCAGAAATGGACGGGTCCGGCATTGTCCGGTCAACGGTGGACATGGAGCGGCGCGAGTCGTGGCAATCGCTGTTGGAGTGCCTGCCCGGGGATGCGCCTCTGAGCGGCGTCGTGCACCTCGTGGCGCTGGGTGGCCACGGACTGAACGCGACAACCGAAGAGATGGCGGAGGACACGAAGCAAGCGATGGCGAGCGCACTGGCGTTGACGCAGGGACTGCTTGACTCCGATGTGGTGCCCGAAAACGGAGTATGGTTTCTTACGCGGGGCGCCCAGGTGCTGGAGAAGGAGCTTGGCGGGGAACTTGCCGGCGCGACGCTATGGGGTTTCGGGAAGGCAGTGGCCCGCGAAGCGGCGCATCTAAAACCGAGGATGATTGACCTGGATCCCACAAAAACGCAGTCGCCTGAACTTCTGGACGAACTGTTGTATCCCGACCACGAGAATCACATCGCACATCGCTACGGACGACGGATGGTGGCCCGCCTGGTCCGGGCCGGGACCGACACGGATCGGTTGACATTGCCGGAGCAGTCGGGCTGGGTGCTGGCTCCGGACCCGGAAGGCATATTCGATAAGCCTTACGTCAAACCGCTGCCGGAACATTCTCTGGAGCCGAAAGAAGTCCGCGTCGCGGTCGAAGCTGCCGGGCTGAACTTCTGGGATGTATTTCGTTCGCTTGGCTTCATTGAAGAGGAGAACTTAGGAAAGGAGATGTGTGGCCACGTGCTCGATGTGGGTTCCGAGGTGTCAACCGTCTCGGTCGGCGATCATGTGGTTGGATTGGGGTTCGGTGGTGCGTTCGCGGACGAAATGGTTATACGAGAGGAATTGGTGGCGCCCGCGCCATCGGGAATCTCGGTGACGGATCTCGCCACGGTGCCGAATGTGTTCGCCTCAGCAGCATTCTCCTATGAGCTCTCAGGGTTGGACGCTGGCGAACGGGTGCTGATCCACGCGGGTGCCGGCGGTGTGGGACTCGCGGCCATCCAGTTGGCGCGTGCTGTAGGAGCCGAGGTGTATGCCACGGCGAGCGAGCTGAAGCGGCCATATCTCCGCTCCATCGGTGTGGAGCATGTGTTCGACAGCCGCACGACGAAATTCGGGGAAGAGATCCTCGAGGCTACGGACGGAGCAGGAGTCGAAGTGGTGCTGAACAGCCTGACAGGAGAGGGATTTATCGAGGCGAGTCTGTCATGCCTAGCACAGGGTGGCCGGTTTGTGGAATTGTCTAGGCGGGACATTCTGAGCGAGGAGGAGATGGCCGAAGTTCGTCCCGACGTTGCCTACTCCATCCTGGAGTTGGATGTTTTTAAGAAGACTGATCCGGCTTGCGTCGGAAAGGTTCTCCGGGAAGTGATGGAGCGCCTTAAGGCGGGAGAACTGAAACCGCTTGTCCACAGCAGGTGGCCCCTGGCCGAAACGGGGGCTGCATTGAGATTCATGCGATCGGCCCGGCACATCGGGAAGATCGTCGTGACGACACCACCGCTTGTGAGAGGTGGGTTGCGGCAGGACAGGACCTACCTAGTGACCGGCGGCCTAGGCGGTATTGGGTGCGCCGTGGCCAGCTGGTTGGCGGATCACGGCGCGGGGGCAATCGTGTTGAATGGAAGACGGCCACCGGACCCCGAAGTTGAAAAAGAAATCGACTCGTTGCGTGAACGCGGGTCCACGGTGAGGGTGGAACTGGCGGATGTGACGGATGCCGCCGCTGTGGACGACATGCTGGCGCGGATGGATCAGGAACTGCCGCCGCTCGGCGGAGTGATTCACAGCGTGGGAGTGTTGTCGGATGCTTCGCTGTCGAACCAGAGTTGGGAGAGATTCGAGCAGGTGCTGTGGCCGAAGGTGCTGGGCGCCTGGCACCTGCACCGTGCGACGGCGGACCGCAATCTGGATCTCTTTATCCTCTTTTCAAGCCGAGTTGGCGTCATGGGTAATCCGGGCCAGGCGAACCACGCCGCAGCCAATGCGTTCCTAGACCAGCTCGCCGCCCACCGGCAGGCGGTGGGACTTCCGGGACAGGCCATCGCCTGGGGGGCATGGTCAGAGATCGGCGAAGCGGCGGAACAACGAGACCGGATTGAACGGCAACGAGCGGCGCTCGGCGGCCGCTGGTTTACACCGCAGCAAGGTCTCAGGGCGTTCGACAGGCTAGTACGCCAAGACGTAACGAATTCCGTGGTGATGTCTATGGACTGGGCAGTTTTTGAGGAGGCTGTCGAAGACCGTCCCTCTCTGCTAGAGGACCTGCTGTCCACCAGTTCCAAGGCCGACGCCGACTCGCCCGCTCAGGCGGACGACCTGATGTCCAGGGTGCGAAAGACGACTGTGGCGGAACGCGAAGGCATGCTGGTGTCATTCCTGCAGGGGGAAGTGCAGGCAGTTCTGCGACTACCGTCGACGCCGACTCCAACGGTGGGGTTCTTCGATCTGGGAATGGACTCATTGATGGCAGTAGAACTGAGAAACCGGCTCAATCGAGCATTCGCGGGCGAGTATGTCGTCTCCAACACAGTTGTCTTCGACTACCCCGACATCACGACCTTAGCCCACTATCTGGCAGGTGAACTCGGTCAACTGGGCGGGGACGGTGGGACGGCTCCAACGCCCGAAACAGTCGCACCCTCACCGCGCCCGTCCGTCGCTACTGAGGATGACGACATAGCAATAATCGGCATGGCGTGCCGCTTCCCCGGCGCGAAAAACCTTCTGGAATACTGGAATCTTCTGGAATCGGGCACTGATGCAGTGACCGACGGACGTCAGGCCGGCGATTCGCCGAGGGACACCTTTGGAGACTCAAATTCCGAGAGCGCCACCCACCTGCACGGCGCGTTTGTTGAGGGTATCGAGTGGTTTGACTCACGCTTCTTCCGCATTGCGCCGATAGAAGCGCGGATGATGGACCCACGACAGAGAATGATGTTGGAGACAAGTTGGGAGGCTATCGAAGACGCCGGAATCGCTCCCGACAGCCTACGAGGCAGCCGCACCGGAGTGTATGCCGGAGTCAGTCACAGCGAATACCAACATGTAATTGAAGCCAGCGGTAAGGCTGGCACTTTCCTCGGCCTAATGGCCAGCGTCACCGCCGGGCGGGTCGCATCCGTGCTGGGTCTTGAGGGTCCGGCAATGGCTATCGATATGGCCTGCGCCTCGGCATTGGTTGCGGTGCATCAAGCCGTCGTTGGGCTACAGCGGGGCGAGGTGGACCTGGCCCTCGCCGGAGGCGTGCATGCGGCGCTGTCGCGCGACATTTCCAAACTTATGCTGGATGTGGGGATGCTGTCGCCGAGTGGGCAGTGCCACCCCTTTGATGCGTCTGCGGACGGCTATGTACGCGGCGAAGGTTGCGGAATGCTCATTTTGAAACGACTGAATGAGGCGGAGGTTGACGGCGACCGGATATGGGGCGTCATCAAGGGTTCTGCCATTAACCAGAACGGGGCCAGCGCGGGATTGACCGTTCCGAACGGCCCGGCACAGGAGCGTGTTATAGAGGAGACGCTTGTTAAGGCGGGCCTCACCGGAAGGGATGTTGACTATCTCGAAGCACACGCTACAGCCTCCCAGTTGGGCGACGCAATTGAAGTACACGCGGCAGGCTCGGTGTACGGCAGAGGGCGCGACGCCGACCGCCCGCTGCTGATGGGCACCGTAAAGTCAAACATCGGATATCTGGAGACGGCGGCGGGCGTTGCCGGCCTGATAAAGGCTGTGCTGGCAATGAAGCAGGGTATCATTCCGAAACATCTGCACTTCAAGGAACCGAACCCACAAATCGACTGGGACCGGCTGCCCGTGCGGGTGACTTCTGAAAAGACCGACTGGCCGCCCCATCCTGACAGGCCGCCACGCGCGGCAGTAAGCGCGTTCGGCATATCGGGCACAAACGCGCATATGGTGGTGGAAGGCTACGGAATCGCGACAGAGGATAACAGCGCAAGTGCTGGAGTCCAGTCGCTTAGGGGCGCCGCGCGGCAGGTGCCCGTTTCTCTGCCAGAGCCGGTTGCGAGTCTGCCGCTAGCTGCGGGGGAACTAACGGAGCGCACAGTGCGTTTCCTGCCGCTATCGGGCAAGTCGGACGGCGCCCTGCGGGACATGGCAGGACAGTACCTGTCGTGGTTAGACAACCATATTGCTGAGTCGTCGCCTGAAGCGCCTGCACTTGCTGACATAGCGTGGACGGCGAGTGTCGGACGCAGCCATTTTGACCATCGTGCCGCTTTAGTGTTCGGGGATATGCAGTCTCTGCGTGCAGGGCTAACGAAACTCACGAAGACCGACGCTACGCCTGATAAGCCAGATCCACAACCCGTAACAAGGGTGGCATTCGTGTACACAGGCGAGGGCAGCCAGTGGGTTGGTATGGGCGAGGCGCTGTACAACAGCGAGCCAGTCGTACGCGCTGTTTTGGACCACTGTGACGCCGTGGTGCGCGCAGAGAGAGGAGCATCGCTGCTCGATGTGATGTTCGGGCGCACCGAAGCAGCGGGCGATTTGAATGATGCCGATTGGGCGCAGCCAGCTCTCTACGCATTGGAGTGCGCGCTGACGGCGCTGTGGGCAAGCGTTGGGATCCGCCCGAACGTCGCGCTGGGGCACGGCACGGGTGAGATTGCCGCGGCGCAGGCTGCGGGAGTCCTCACCTTAGAGGACGGACTGCGCTTTGCCTTGACTCGTGGCACGCTGATGGCGGCGCTGCCGGGAGTGGACCCGAACCAATCTCTCGACGGTCTGGAAGTGGCATTTGCAGAGAGTGAGGTCTCACCTCCATCCCTGACTCTGGTGAGCGGCGTTACGGGGCAAGTTGTGAATGCGGACAGCCCGCTAGACGGGGCGTACTGGCGTATGCAGGCGTGCGAGACTGCGGCGTTCAGCGCAGGTGTTTCCACGCTTGCCGAGTTGGGAGTGGATGCAGTGATAGAGATTGGCCCCGGCGCGGTACTGGGGCCGCAGGTGAATCCCGAATGGCCGGACTCGTCAAACGGAAAGGAAGCCACCACTTCACCACTCGTGCTTGCGAGCCTGATGCGACCATCCGACGAGGATTCACAGGAGCGCAGTACCGGTTTTGCGGAGGCGGTTGCAGGGGCATACGATGCGGGACTGGCACTTTCCTTTGAGGGCATGTTCGCCGGGGAATCGCGCCGCCGCATCTCGCTGCCGAGCTATCCGTTCCAGCGCAGGCGTCACTGGGTGTAACTGAGGTGCCGTGTCACGGAGAAAACTAGAGAAAAATCGATTGACCCAAGCGCCTATGTATTGTATCATTGTGTTCTAACATCTTAAATTTTTTAAAAGGAGGACTGTAATTATGGCTTCAGTTGAAGAGCGACTAAGACAACTTGCGGACGAAAACCTGGAGGTAGACGGACAGCCGGTAGGCCAGTTGCTGGACCCGGACAAGGGCCTTGCTGATGTAGGTGTTTCCTCTATGGACGCAGTGTCATTCGCCAAAGTGCTAGAATCGGAATTCAACGTCTCTCTCCTTCCCGGAAAAGCCGGGGAGATCAAGACTATTGGAGAGTTGATAGCGTACCTGGAGGCCAACGCCTCTTAACACCTCTTCGCTGTAGAGGTAACCGGCATCTGATGTCCGTTTCTGCCGCAAGGCGCTGGTGGAGTTCCTTCCATAAAGCTGGTTCCGTTACCGTCATGCATGTAGACCTGACTCCTAACGCCAGCCGTGAGACATCATCTTTGTTGTGGCTGAACGAGGAAGAACAGATGCGCTGTCGCCAATATCCGCTCCCAGGTCCTCGTCGCAGGTTTGCTCTGTGTCGTGCCGCGCTTCGGGCTATCCTCTGTCGCCAGCTCGGTTGCGGCAATGAACGCCTCAGCTTCGGCTCATCTGACCATGGAAAGCCGTTCGCACTAGTAGACGAGGAACCGGCAGCCATCAGCTTTAACCTCAGTCACAGCGGAAAGCACGGCTTGATAGCTTTTGTTCCCCATGGACGTCTGGGCGTGGATGTGGAGGAGTGCGTCCCCCGAAGGGATTTTGACGAACTGAGCGAAGCCGTGTTCGGTCCTCATGAACAGTCCGCCCTTGCATGCTTACGCGGATCGGATAGGGCTCAGCTATTCTTCAGACTCTGGACCATCAAGGAAGCCCTGATCAAGGCTCTTGGTCTAGGTTTTACCCTTGATGTGTCTCAGTTTGAGGTGCCACAAGCCTTGCAGCGGGGGAAAATGAGCATGTTCCGCTTCCCACAGCTGCCGGAAGTACACTGGCGCGTCGAATACATCGGCAACGAGGATTTCTCAGCAGCCATCGCGCACGAACTTGTCCCGTCCCAATTGGGCGAGCGGTCATTACAGCGGCTAAGCGGTGACGTGTCAGAAAAACGAGGAATTTGCCAGTGACTTCAGAAATCGTATGGGAGGTACCTGAACCGCTTTCCACTCACGATGTCCGCGTGGACGACGAAACCGTCATTACGCTGCGGCAACATGGAAACCCGTCGGGACCGCGGCTCGTTCTGAGCCACGGCAACGGTCTCGCAACCGACCTTTATTACCCGTTCTGGTCACTCCTAGTCGACGATTTCGACCTTATAATCTACGATCTCAGAAACCATGGCTGGAACCCGGTAAGCGGTCTTGAAAACCATAGTCTTCCAACATTGGCTCAGGACAACGACACCATTCTTGAGGCTGTCGACCTTCACTATGGAGCAAAGCCCAGAATAGGTGTGTTCCACTCAGTTGCGGCTCTGGCGACTCTGCTATCACCCAAAAAGGGCGGCGACTTTGCAGCCCGGGTCCTGTTCGACCCGCCTGTCTGCAAACCTGGCCGGAGCTTTAAGGATTATGAAGATATCGCAAAACGTATGGCCAAAACGATCCGTCAAAGCACAAGTCAGTTTAAAACCACGCAGGAACTTGTGGACATTCTTCCTTACATTCCAGCCTGGCAGCACGTGGTGCCAGGGGTATTCGACCTTTACGCAAGAACAACCCTGCGTGAGCGTGCGAATGGAGAGGGGTATGAACCTCGCTGCCCTCCTGAGTACCAGGCGCAATTAATAGAGTACGCCAGCGCCTTCGCCGTACTCGTGGACTTTCAGTCGCTACTCTGCCCGACAAAGGTCATCGGGGCTGACCCGACCTTGCCATACTCATACCTGCCGACGCTCGACCTGAGCGATATGTCCACCGTAGATTACGACTTTCTGCCTGACACTACGCACCTTCTTCTTTTGGAAAAGCCGCAGGAATGCGTCAGGTCCATGCTTGAGTTCATCGAGCCGATTATCACTACGTAAACTCGGCCCCTTCCCTTGCGTTCCAATCCAAGCAGCCGTTACGCTTCGACCCGCACCGTAACGATATCCATCCCCTGATATTTCCGGTGGCGCACCGATGAGGCATAATGACGCAACAGGCGGAACGATATTTCCCTCTCATCCACGCTTTCGTCCTCCTCGTTAAGATACGCGAGACGGTCCTCCAAGTTCTTCTCGTCCTCAAGCGTCGAGATGAATTCCATCTCCACCGCCCTACCGTCGGGACGCACGGCTATGATCAGGCGCGACGTTTTGTCCGTCCCGCTATCCTCGGGATATTCACTGTCCGGCTGCAGCAGGCTCGAGAGCGTCTCCTCGCCCGCCGAACGCAGCCGCTGGGTCGCCGCCTCGCTCCAGCGCATATCGGCGGCAACTTCCCGCATGAAGGCGTCAATTCGCGGCAGGTCGGAAAAGTCCAATCGGACCTCCAGCTTCCTAGAACGCGGACTGGTCACATTCAGGAAGATGTTGAGCGCAATCGCCGTTGCCGCGCCCACTGTGATGCCGTTGCCAAGCAGTGTGCCCCATGGGTGCGCCAGCAAGTTCTCAAGAATGTTTTGTTGCTCGAACCCGACACCAAGCGCAAACGACACGCCTACCACAACGGTCTTTTGAAAATCTAGTCCGTCCCGCACAATAGTCTGTATTCCCTCGACAAAAAATATTCCCACGGCAAGTAAGAGAAATGCCCCCATCACCGGATTGGGTATGGTGAGCAGCGCGCCCGTGAACTTTGGCAGCAATGCCAGTACCAGAAGCATGATCGCTATAACGTATCCCACATTGCGGGCGGCGACTCCCGTCATGTTCACGACCGACGCCGTGAATGACGAATATGGCGACGCAGGAGGCGTTCCGGCAAGACCCGACAGCAAAACACCCAGCCCATTTGAGTAGAGCGAGCCTTGGAGCAGCCGAAAATCGGTCGTCCTCGGTCTGCGCCGCGACACCCGTTGAATCACCACGTTGTCTCCAATGCCTTTGATCGCCTGCACCAAAGTGACAATCAAGAACATCGGCAGCAACGCCCAGAATCCGGCAGCCAATGTAAGATCCAACCCTTGGAAACCAACTTGGGGAATGCCGACCCACGGCGCCGCGTACAGCGGCTCTAGGTCATACACTCCCAGCAGGGCCGCAGCAATGCATCCGGATGCGAATCCGATCAGTATGGACCACGGACGCCAGCGCCGCGGGGCGCGCAGTATCAGCGCCGTGGATACCACCAGCATTACCGCAGCTACGAACAGCCCAGCGAATGTCGGCGCATCCTCCGGCACTTCCCCGAATCGATCCAAACAGATGGGCAACACCATCACGGCTATCAGCATAAGCACTGTGCCTGACACGGTCGGCGTTATCACGCGCCGCAGTTGCGGAAGCCTTGTCGCTATCGCAAAGAAAAAAAGCGCAGACACTACCATCAGGCTGGCCAGCATCGCCGGTCCTCCCTCATGCAGGGCAAATACCGACAGCGGGATGTAGTTGGGCGTCACTCCCACGACGACCAGATGCCCCGCACCAAATCGACTTATCTTGGAGGCTTGCAGCGCGGTGACTATCCCTACGATTATCAGCGCCGAGAATACGGACCAAGTCAGATATGCTTCGTCCTGGCCGGTCGCTAGAACATTGATAACCACTATCGAAACTGCGAGCGGCAGCACAAGCACGATGCCCTGTATGGCCACGATGAAAGAGGAGAGCGGCGTGCATTTTTCGTCCGGCTCGTAGCGGATGTGGTCATTTACAGGGATTGAAGCCAATCCGAACCTCCCAATCAGATTTCATCGCTGGCGTAAAGAGTATCGGTATCAGCTCAGCGTGTTAACCAGTTTAGCTTCGACGATTCTGTGATCCTGAGTCAAAAGTGTCGCGCCGAGCACACGGGCGGTCGCCACGAGGATGCGGTCCGCCGGATCGCGGTGAAAGGAATCCGGCAGAGACACTAACTCGGCCGCTATCGCCGGAGAGATGCCATGTCGCCGCACCAGCGGAGGTGCAACCACCTTCTCCAACCACTCCCGGAGGGGGATCTTCAGGCGAATACGACCCAGACTGTGCAACATCGCCACTTCCCAAAGCGAAATATCGGATACCTGCAACGGCGAGTCGGCATCGGCGGACGCAATAACGTCCTGTTGATCCCGAGACAGCCGGCTACGGTCCCCATGCCACCACAGCAGGATATGTGTGTCGAGCAACACATTCTTCACTTCAGGCTGTCCCACTGC
>VXTZ01000033.1 GCA_009837205.1 Candidatus Dadabacteria bacterium
CGGTCACCCTTTTATCGATATAATTTTCTACCCCGGTCGCGACCACGGTGATTTTTACGAAATCCTTGGCCTTTTCATCAAAGACCAGACCGAAAATCAGATCGATATCGCCATTTGCCCTTTCCCTCACGTGATTGCACGCTTCGTTCAGTTCCTCAATTCCGAAATCCTCCGAAGCCGTTACGTTCATCAGTATCCCCTTGGCTCCAGCAATGGATACATCCTCGAGAAGAGGACTTGTTATGGCCATCTGCGCTGCCTGAGTCGCCCGGTTCGGACCCTGTGCGAACCCGGAACTCATAAGAGCTTTGCCTCCGTGATTTGCCATTACGCTTTTCACATCGGCAAAATCGACATTGATGTATCCAGTTCCCGTAACGATGTCGGAAATTCCCTTTACCGCTTGGTAAAGAACTTCGTCCGCCTGACGAAAAGCATCAAGAATGCTGACCTTGTGTATGGCCGCAAGCTTGTCGTTGGGGATCACAATCAGCGTGTCGACATATTTGTCCAGCTCCTCAATTCCGTAGTCGGCTTTTTCCCTTCTTGCAATTCCCTCGAATTCAAAGGGCCTTGTGACTATAGCCACGGTGAGAATATCCCTCTCCTTGCATACTTGGGCGATTACGGGAGAAACGCCAGTACCGGTTCCGCCTCCCATTCCTGCGGTTATGAAAACCATGTCGGCCTCTCCGAGAACCTCCGCTATCTTCTCTCTGTCCTCAAGAGCGGCTTCCTTTGCAATCTGGGGATTTCCCCCGGAACCGAGGCCCCTAGATATACTTTCTCCTATCTGGAGTTGCGTCGGCGCCAGTGATTTGCTCAGATCCTGGAAATCCGTGTTTACGGAAACGAACTCCACTTCTTTAAGTCCTCTACTTATCATGGTGTTCACGGCGTTTCCGCCGGCCCCACCTGTTCCTACAACCTTGATTTTGGCTCTGCCTAAGCCACCTTCAACATTCTCAATCCTAAAACTTGCCATATGTTTATCCCTCCGGTTGGATTTTTCCTTTAAAAAAATTCGTTAAACCATCCTTTCATTCTCGTAAAAACATTTTTCTGCGTCAGCACCCCTGCCGGGATGCCGGATTCTTCATTTAAACTTGCATATTTGACCAACCCCACCCCGGTTGAGTATATGGGGTCGGTGATAATGTCCGTGAGACCGTTTACGTCGCGGGGTATACCGATGCGAACCGGCATGTCGAGTACCTGCTCGGCAAGAGTCGCCATCTCCTGCATCTTGCTGCTCCCTCCCGTGAGCACCACCCCAGCCGGAAGCATGCCGATGAATCCCTGCTTTAAGAATTCTTTTTTTATCAGAGTAAAGATCTCCTCCATTCTCAATTGGATTATCGTCGTAAGGTCTTTTTTCAGAATACGCTTGGGCTCGCGTCCCGAAGCGCTTTTTACCTCTATTCTGTCGTCGCTTATCATTTCATTCGGCTTGGCTGTGGCCACGCCGTGATTTTCCTTTAGCCTTCTTGCCTCGGGGAGTGGCACGGAGAGTCCGAACGCGATATCCCTGTCGAGATGGTCTCCCCCGAGGGTGATGCTTTCGGTATATTTGACGCTTCCGTTTATAAACACCGCTATATCACAGGTGCCTCCTCCGAAATCTATCATCGCTACCCCAATTTCTCTCTCGTCATGCGTAAGAACCGCTTCGCTTGAAGCTATCTGCTCAATTACCATGTCAACGGAACTCATCCCCGACATCTCTATGCATTTTATGATGTTGCGGGCCGCGGTCACGTCCCCCGTGACTACGTGGACGTTTGCCTCAAGTTTTAATCCGTGGATACCGACCGGATCGTTTATGCCGCTTTCCTTGTCAACCGTGTATTCCTGCGGGATGGCGTGGATAATTTCCCTTTCCGCCGGAATCAAGAGGGCGTTTGCCGACTCTATGACTCTATCGATATCCTTGGGGGTCACCTCCTTTTCCCGCAGGGTGACCATTCCGTGCCCGTTCATTCCTTTTATATGCCCGCCCGCTATTCCTACTATGACCTCCTTTATCGCATGTCCGGACATGTGTTCGGCTTTCTCGACTGCGTTTTGTATGGAGTCCACGGTTTTCTCTATGTTGACCACTACCCCCCTTTTGAGCCCGTGGGAGGGGTGGTTACCGACGCCGATTATCTCGGTTTCGCCGTTTAGGTCGGACTCCCCAACCACTACGGAGACTTTTGTTGTTCCTATGTCGAGACCAACTATCGGTAGCGAGCTGTTTTTTCTCTGTGCCATTTCGTGATGTTAGGAATCGTAGCCTATTACGCCTACCTCGCCCGAGCTTATGTCTATGTCTTTTTCCACTAGGTTGTTCTTGCGCGAGTGAACTATTATCCTCTCAACCTTGTGCCACTTGCTTTTCATGTTGTTTTTCCCGAAGGTTACGAACCTGCGGTCAAGGGTTAAGAGCTTGATGCCGAAGTTTTCTTCTACTACTACCTCCGAAATCTCCGACCAGCCAAGAGCCGGACTTGACTTGGAGAGGTTGAGAATCTCGATTGCTTGGAGCATGAGACCTGGACTGACTTCCTCTTTGCTTGAGATAACCGGAAAATCAAGACCTTGCGACGGTTCTGCTAGGCCTAGCCGTCTTCCCGTTACGTCTATGTAGTGTGGCTTAGCCCCCTCCTGGGCCACTATGCAGAAAGGTTCGGTTTCGTAGATCTCAACTTTTATTTTTCCGTGAAGAAGCTTCTTCACCCGCACTTCGCTTACCCATGGATTCTCAAGGATCTCCTGCTTTGCTTTGGAAGTGGGAAACAGCATGGATGTTGACCCGGCTCTTATTCCGGAGCGTTTTATGATTTCCGAGGAACTTATCTTGCTGTTTCCTGTGATGACAACCTCCTTTACGGTAAGATGCTCCAACGGTTCTATTGCGAAAAGAGCAATTCCGCAAACCGAGAAGAAAAAGACCGCCGATATTCCCTTTGTCAGCATGTTCATGTGGCTCTCGCCTCCTTGCCCATTATTTCGACTTCGGACTCAAGGGTTATGTTCCGTTCTTCCAACGCGGCTTCCCTCGCTTTCTCGATGAGCGTGATGATATCGTCGGCTTTTGCCCTGTTGAAGTTCACGATGAAATTCGCGTGGATTTCCGAGAACTTGGCTCCGCCGACGCAAAGCCCCTTGAATCCCAGCCCCTCGAGCAATTCTCCCGCACTGACCGTGGGCGGGTTCTTGAAGACCGAACCCGTGTTGGCCATTTTTACGGGCTGGGTCCTGTTTCTGTAAGCGAGGTACTGTCTCACGTTCTCCTCGCTTTTCTTCCTGTCTCCTTCGCGCAGTTCGAACACGGCTTTCGTGACTATGGCGCCCTCGGGCAGGTTGCTTTTCCTGTACTCGAAATTTATCTCTTCTCTTGACAGTTCTTTTTCCTCACCCTCGTGCCATACGTAAACTTTTTTTACCGCGTCCTTTATCTCTCCCCCGTTTGCGCCGGCGTTCATGTATATGCTTCCTCCGACCGTTCCAGGTATACCGGCGGCGAACTCGAACCCTGTGAGTCCGAGGCGGATCGATCTGTTCATTATGGATGAGAGCATTGCGCCGCATTCGGCTTCGACGCGCGTTCCGTCTATGCTTACTTCCTTTAGCTTCCTCGTGCTTACGACTACGCCGTCTATTCCCTGCTCGGTTATTATGGTGTTGGAACCGGCTCCGAGCACGGTGACTTTTTCCCCTGACTCGTGGCAGTGCCTTAGCAGTTCAAGGAAACTTTTCATGTTCTGTGGATACACGAGGCGTTTCGCCTCTCCACCGACTTTTATGTACAGGTATTTCCTCATCGGGTAGTTGACCAGTATTTCAAGGTCGCTGTTTTGAGTTGAGTCGTTCATACGATCCGTTCTGCGATCCTGTCCCCGTACTTCCAGACGTTCCCGGCGCCCGAGGTAAGCAGGATATCCCCTTTTTTGAGCTCGTTTGCCATGCGGTCCACGAAAGCATCGGGGTCATCCACGTGACGTGCGTTCGCGTTGCCCGCTTTCTTTATGTCTTCGACTAGCTTTTCTGAAGTTATTCCCTTCACCGGTTTTTCCCCGGCGGGATATATATCAAGAACGTATAGGTGTTTTATTTTTCCTAAAACCCTGACAAAGTCGTTGTAAAGAAGCTTTGTCCTAGAAAATCTGTGGGGCTGGAAGAGAAGAATCGGTTCTTGGGAAAACGCTGCCTTAAGAGCTTCTATAGTGACTTCCAGCTCACTCGGGTGATGCCCGTAATCGTCTATTATCTTTACACCTTTCTTCTCACTTTTCAACTGCAGTCTTCTTTCCGTGCCCTCAAAGGTCGCAAGACCCTCTTTTATCTTCTCGAAACTGAAGCCGAACTCCATTCCCACGGCTATTGCGGCCAGGGAATTTAGGGCGTTATGGGCTCCCAGAGTGCTGAGATCCACCTCTCCGAGCAGGTAACCTCCGTATGTTACTTCAAACGATGTCCGCAGCTTGGAAAAGCGTATGTTTTCGGCCATTAGATCCGCGGGGCTGTTTATTCCGTAAGTCAGTATTTTTTTGTTGAATTCCCTGCTTATCCTTGCGGTTCTCGGACAGTCGGCGCATGTTACCGCGAGTCCGTAGAAGGGGATTTTGTGCAGGAAGTTGGAGAAGGCAAGCTCGAGGGCCTTCATGTCTCCGTAGTAATCAAGGTGCTCTTTGTCGATATTTGTGAGCACCGTGACGACCGGAGAGAGTTTTTCGAATGATCCGTCGCTCTCATCGGCTTCCACTACCATGAAACGTCCGGTTCCAAGGTGGGCGTTTGAGTCTATGGTCCGCAGCTTTCCTCCTACCACTATGGTTGGATCGGCACCGCAGTGGGAAAGCACCGACGCTATCATGGAGGACGTGGTGGTTTTTCCGTGGCTTCCGGCTACTGCGATGCCGAACTTGAGTCTCATCAGTTCTGCGAGCATTTCCGCTCTGGGTATGAGGGGAACCCTGGCCGCTGCGGCGGCGATCATCTCGGGATTGTCTTTCCTGATGGCCGATGAGTATACGACCACCTCGCTTCCCTTGATGTTCTCCGAGCTGTGACCCGTGTGAACGACGGCTCCCAGAGAAGCCAGCCGTCGGGTTATCTGGGTTTCCGCGAGATCGGAACCGCTTACCTCAAGACCCATGTTGATCAGCACTTCGGCTATGCCGCTCATTCCTATGCCGCCTATACCGATGAAATGAACTTTATTTATCTTGCCGTACATTCGATTACCCGATTATATGCTCGATTTCGTCTACAATTTCCCGGACGGCATGTGGCCGCGCGAGTTTTCTCGAGTTTTCCGCCATGCGATCGAGGGTTTCCTGTTCAAGGGTTTTCTCAATAACCGCGCAAAGACCTTCGACCGAAAGTTCCTTTTCCTCAATCACCGCTGCCGCCGCGTTTGACTCCAGGATCCTGGCGTTTTTCAGCTGGTGGTCATGCGTGGAGGAGGCAAGCGGGATCAGTATTGACGGTATGCCGAACGCCGTTATCTCGGACAGCGTTCCGGAGCCGGCTCTGCAGATCACGAGATCCGTTTTTTCATATATCCGCGACATGTCGTCTGTAAATCCGAACACTTCGGCCGAAATGCCGAACTGACGGTAAGTTTCCCTCACACTTTCTATGTGGACTTCCCCGGTCTGATGGGTCACGTCTACCCGCGTGCCGAGTTTTGCCAGTGACTGGGGAACGATTTCGTTCAGTTTCCGCGCTCCCTGGCTTCCTCCGAGTACGAATACGTTTTGCCAGGCGCCTTGGCGGGCTTTTTTCTCCGCGGCCCCACGTGCGAGATCGCGTCTTATGGGATTTCCGGTGAGCACGGTTTTTTCCGCCGGAAGATGCCTTTTGCTTTCTTCGAAAGTTATGAATATCTTGCCGACGAATCTCGAGAGAATTCTGTTGGCAAGCCCCGGGACGGAGTTCTGTTCGCAGACGGCGGTCGGGATGGAACTCATGGAGGCGCAAAGCAGGGTAGGTCCGGATGCGTATCCACCGACTCCTATAACTACATCGGGCCTGAAATCCCTAAGTATCCTGAGGGAACTCAGCATCGCTCCTAGTATTGAAATCACCGCTATCACCTTCTGGGAGAAACTTTTCCCTACAATTCCCCTTGATTTTATGAATTCGACTCTGTATCCTTTCTCTCGAAGAATCATTTTTTCGATTCCCTGTTCGGTGCCCACGAACATAACCTCGTTTCCGCTGTTTCTCTCAAGTATTTCCTCCGCGATTGATATCGCGGGGAATACGTGTCCTCCTGT
This sequence comes from Candidatus Dadabacteria bacterium, assembly GCA_009837205.1. Lineage (NCBI taxonomy): Bacteria > Pseudomonadati > Thermodesulfobacteriota > Candidatus Dadabacteria > Candidatus Dadabacteria bacterium. Next base: position 6,267 of record VXTZ01000033.1, read on the forward strand.
TCCTCCTCCGGCTATTATCACTCTCATCATTCCTCAGCACTGAATCTAGAGACGCTCAGGATGATTCCGAACGCCGCAAGCGTCGATACAAGAGAGCTTCCTCCGTAGCTTACAAGAGGCAGCGTCAGCCCCGTGGTGGGGAAGAGGCCGACCGCAACTCCCATGTTAAGCGCCGCCTGGAGCGTTATGAGCGCCGTGAAACCAAATACCATGTATCTTGAGAAAGGATCTTCCGCCCGCATGGATATCCTTACGCACCTTCCCAGAATCATGAGGAAAAGCACGATTAACGTTATTACCCCTACGAATCCGAATTCCTCGCCTATTATCGAAAAGATGAAATCCGTGTGGGCCTGGGGAAGGAAAAGCAGTTTCTGGGAACTGTTCCCGAGCCCGCTTCCGTATATTCCGCCGATACCGAAGGCCATGAACGACTGAACGGCCTGGTATCCCGAGCCGAGGGGGTCTTTCCACGGATCTAGGAAGGACATTATTCTCTCCATTCTGTAACCCTCTTTGATGATAGCCAGCACGAGCAGTCCCACGGCCCCGATTCCGATGCTGAGCAGGTGCCGGAGTTTTGCTCCTCCGACAAAGAGCATTATGAAAAGAATTGCCAGAACGAGGAAAGAGGTTCCGAGGTCTGGCCCGGCCAAGATAAGTCCCACGTAGGCACCACCGGCAAGCAGGGGAGAAAATATGCCGATCCAGAAGCTGTCCATCTTGTCCTCCTTCTTGAACAGGAAGTGCGCCATGTAGATGACCAGCATGTACTTGCAGAACTCAGACGGCTGAAACGAGAATCCCCAGACCGAAATCCACCTTCGTCCCCCGCCGACTTCCTTTCCTATTTCAGGCAAAAGCACGATTACGAGTAAAGCGAGTCCGAGCAGATAACCCGGGTAAACCAGCTTTCTTACAAAAGACGGCTTCACGTGCATCAATGTCACCATGGCCGTTATTCCAACGAGAAGATATATGACGTGGAATTTGAGAAACCGCATCGAGTTGTTATAGGTTTCAAGGGAGTATATGGAGCTTGAGTTGTATACGGCCACCACCCCGATTCCCGCCACTATGAGGACGAGCCCGAGGAGCAGTACGTCAAAATCCCTGTTTTTGAAATCAAACATCTCTTACGATCTCCTTAAACAGATTTCCCCTTTCCTCGTATGAGCCGAACATGTCAAAACTTGAACACCCGGGCGAAAACAGGAGCGTGTCTCCAGCATTGGACAGTTCAAAAGCGTTTTGCGTCGCCTCTTTCAGGGAGTCCGCGCATGTTGTCTGCGCTAGGTCGCCCAGTTGGGCGCGCATTTTCTCTCTTGTCTCCCCTATCAGGACCAGGGCTTTTACCTTGCTTGCCACTGCGTCCTTAAGGCAGTTGTAGTCGATTCCTTTGTCCTTTCCTCCGGCAACCAGTATGATCGGCGGGGAGAGGCTCTCAATTGCTCTCAGAGTGGCGAATGGAGTTGTGGATTTTGAGTCGTTGTACACATCTACCCCCCTTGTCGTCAGCACGAATTCCATTCTGTGCGGAAGTGGGCGGAATTCGTTTATGCTTTTCTGCACCGGATCCCGCTGACAGCCCAGTACTCCCGCAACGGCCACCGCTGCCATTATGTTTTCCTTGTTATGTTCTCCGACAAGTGCCGAGTTCCGAAGATAGAAGGAAAGCTCTCCGAACACTATTTCATCTTCCTTGCAGTAGACGTCGGTTTTCTCTTGCCCAGTTCCGAAAGATATTTTTTTTGCCCTGAAGCTGTCCGAGCCCTTAAGCACCGCCGGATCGTCCGCATTGAATACTGCCCAGTCATTTTCTTTCTGGTTTGCGAAAAGCCCGAGCTTAGCCGCTTCGTATTCTTCCATGCTCGAATGGTGGTCTAGGTGGTTCGGTGATATGTTGAGGATTACCGCGATGTGGGGAGAAAAATCCTTTATTCCCTGGAGCTGAAAGCTGCTGAGTTCAAGCAGCAGGAAGTCGTATTCGTCGTCTTTTTCAGCTACCGATATAAGGGGCGTTCCTATATTTCCTCCCGTAAAGATTTTTATTCCGCTTCGTTTGAGCATTTCCGAGAGAAGGGACGTGGTCGTTGTCTTTCCGTTTGTTCCCGTTATGCCTATTACCGGTTTTGATAAGAAGTTCCACGCAAGCTCGATTTCGCTTATTACCGTTTTTCCCGCTACTTGGGCGTTCCTGATCTCGGGAAGATCGAACCTTACCCCTGGACTCAGTACTATCGTATCGGCCCATTCGAAGAATTCGGGTGCGTGAGTCCCGCAGCGGATTTCCACGCCTCCCGCCGCGAGTTTCTCCACCACGGGTCGGAGTTCCCCGGCTTCCCTCGAGTCTGTTGCTTTCACCGAGGCTCCTTTGGAGTGGAGGAATTTTGAAGTTTCTACTCCGGTTATCCCGAGCCCCACGATCAAGAATCTGTTTTCGTCGAGATCCATTTGGTCACCTTATCTTTAGACTTGAAAGAGCGAGGATAGAAAGAACCACGCATATTATCCAGAAACGCACCACCACCTTCGATTCCGCCCATCCGGCAAGCTCGAAATGGTGATGAAGGGGCGTCATCCTGAAAACCCTCTTGCCTGTAGAGCGAAACGAGATCACCTGGATTATCACCGAAAGCGTTTCCACGAAGAATATTCCCCCTGCCACTATCAGGAGTATTTCCTGCTTTATCATCAGGGCGCTGAATCCTATAGCCGCTCCCAGCGAAAGGGAACCCACGTCTCCCATGAACACCTCGGCCGGGTGGGAGTTGTACCAGAGAAACCCCAGGCATGCTCCTCCGACCGCCGCGAGAAAAATGGCCAATTCCCCGGCTCCCTGCACATGCGGGATCTGCAGGTAGCTTGCAAACTGCAGGTTTCCGGCGAGATAGGCGAAGATTATGTAGGTGGTGGTTACGATAGCGATCGAACCTATGGCCAGACCGTCAAGACCGTCGGTGAGATTCACCGCGTTTGAGGAACCTACGGTGACCAGAAGAGCGAAAAGTATGTAGAGATATCCAAGATCCACAACTGCCTGCTTTATGAACGGAAACACCACCGAGGTCGAGGAATACACCACGATTTCATCGGCTCTCATGGACATTGAGAAACTTCCGCTTTCGTTCATGCAGAGAATGACCACGAAAGTCACGGCTATGAGCGTCTGGCAGAGAAACTTTACTCTTGCCCTTATACCCTTTCCTCTCTTTATCTTCATGAAATCATCGAAAAATCCCAGAATGGCAAAACTTGCCGTGAACAGAAGCACGAGCATGACCTTGTCTATGAGGAAGTTCGTCCAGAGAAGGGATGAGATCATTATGGCCATTACGATGAATATGCCCCCCATCGTTGGAGTGCCGGCTTTTACGCCGTGACTGCTGGGTCCTTCTTTGCGTATGGTCTCTTGGAGCTGCGCCGCTTTTAGCAGGTCAATCAGCTTTTTCCCGAGGAGGACGCAGAGGACAAACGAAGTCAGCCCGGCCCCAAAAGAACGGAAAGTTATATACTTGAAAACATTTAAGAAAATAAAGTCGTCTTTTAGAAGATGCAGAAAGTAGAGCATGGCTTATTTTTCGTAAAGCATCTGTATTACCGTTTCCATCTTCATTCCCCGGGACCCCTTCACAAGCACCAAGTCGTCCTCTCGGCACGTGTCAAGAAGCAGGGCCGCTGCCTCCTGCGGGCTCTCCGCCACGTGACATGCCGTCTGCCCTCGTACGGACGATACGAGCAACCGGGAGAATTCTCCCATGGCTATTACCATATGAAGACCGAGCTTCGAGATATGTTCCCCGATCATCTGGTGTTCTTTTTCGCTGTTTTCTCCCAGCTCAAGCATGTCCCCAAGAACCGCTACCGCCTTCGCCTTGCCGCGCCGGTGGGCGACGAGTTCATCAAGCGCCGCGCGCATCGAGTCGGGATTTGCGTTATATGAGTCGTTTATGACTCTGAAGCCGAAAGGGGTACGGATAACCTCAAGGCGCATGGCGGAGGGAACGTATTTCTCAAGACCTGCCAGTATCTCGCTCATTCCGCATCCGAGAGAATGCGCAAGAGCGGAGGCGGAAAGGGCATTTGAAACATTGTGAGCTCCTATTCCCCTTATTCTCGCTCTGGCGGACTGCTTGCCTATGTGTATCGTGAATTCGATGGACTCCATTTCCTCGTGGCTGATGTCGTCTGCCCTTATGAAAGCCTCCGGAGAGGCAACCCCGTATGTGATCTTCCGGCAGCGCACGCGGGCCGCTATCTTCTCCACCCAAGGATCGTCAATGTTTACGCAGAAAGTGTTTTCCTCTCCGAAGTTTTCAACCAATTCTCCTTTAGCCTTTGCGACTCCTTCCAGGTTTTTCATTCCCTCTAGGTGAGCTTTTCCTACAGTGGTGATCGTCCCCACATCGGGCGAGGCGATATCCGCGAGGGTTCTTATTTCTCCGAAAGAGTTCATCCCCATCTCGAGCACGCAGAAATCGTGGCTTTTCTCCAGTTTCAGAAGGTTGAGCGGAAGACCTATCTGATTGTTTAGGTTGCCGTGGGTGCTGAGCACGCTGCCTGATACGGACAGTATGCTGTGGGTCATGTTCTTGGTTGTAGTTTTTCCGTTCGAACCCGTAATGGCGACGACTTTTAGGTCGGGAAACGAATTTCTCCAGTGTCTTGACATCTCAAGGAGGGCTTTTTGCGTGGATTCGACTTTTATTATCGCGCCGCAGTTGCGTTTTGAGTTCTGTATTTGCAGGTATTTTTCCACTATCGCCCCCGCAGAGCCTTTTTCAAAAGCCTCGGCGACGTAATCGTGCCCGTCAAAGTTGGGCCCCTCTATGGCGACGAAGAGCTGGTTTTTCTCTATATTTCTGGAATCGATGGAGACCCCCGAAGCTCCAACCGGCATCTTGCCGCCGACGAGGCTCCCTCCCGTGGAATTTAACAGAAAGTCAAGGCTGAATCTCAAAGTCCTCTCCTTTCCCTGGCTTCAAGGTATTTTTCTGCGATCTCCCTGTCGTCAAAATGAATTTTCTCAGTGCCGATTATCTGGTAGTTCTCATGACCTTTTCCCGCTATAAGGACCGTGTCTCCAGGTACGGCTTTATCCACGGCGTTCTTTATGGCTTCCTCCCTTTCGGTTATTACCACTACCCCCGGATCTTGGGGTTCTACCCCCTCGGTCATATCTTCTATTATCCTCTCCGGATCCTCCGTTCTGGGGTTATCCGAAGTCACTATCAGCATGTCCGAATACCTGCGTCCCACAGCAGCCATAAGGGGGCGTTTTCCCCTGTCTCTGTCCCCTCCGCAACCCACGACAGTGATGAGTCTCTGAGCACAGAAAGGTTTCAGACACGCAAGCACGTTCTCAAGCGCGTCAGGGGTATGGGCGTAGTCCACAAAAACATCTATTCCCAGGCTGCTCTCAATTTTCTCGAGCCTTCCAGGGATGCGCCTGAGTTCACTCAGCGCTCTCCCGGTTGTCGCTGGGGACGAACCGAGAGAGAGGAGCGTTCCGGCTGCCGCCATCATGTTATAGAGGTTGTGTTTCCCCATGAGTTTTGAATCAAGTTCCACCTTGCCCCACGGGGTGGCCAGCGTGGCCTTTATACCTCCAGAATCAAGTGTGAAATTCTCCGCGAATACGACTGAGTCTTTTTTTTCCGTGGAAAACGTTATTTTCAGACCTTTTTTCGAGGCGGATATCCTGTTTGCGAAAGGATCATCCGCGTTTATTATCGAAAACACCTCTTTTTTTGCGCTTTTTTCGAGAATTTCCGAGAAAAGCCTTTCTTTCGCCCTGAAGTAATCTTCAAGCGTCTTGTGGTAGTCTAGGTGATCCTGGGTGAGATTCGTGAATATCGCCGCGTCGAAGTGACATCCGTCAACCCTTTTTAGATCAAGGGCGTGCGAGGACACTTCGACCGTGACGTTTGTCACTCCTGCGTCTTTCATTTCACGCAGCATGCTCATAAAAGCTATGGGATCAGGTGTTGTAAGGGATGCAGGTTCGGTCTTACCCATGTATCTGTTTTCTATTGTTCCCAAGAGACCCGTGTTTACCCCATCGGCTTTCCAGCCGGCTTCTATCATGTGAGACACAGTGGTTTTTCCGTTTGTCCCCGTCACCCCAACGACCTTCATTGCAAGGGAAGGGTGACCATGGAAATTGGAGGCGACAATGGATGCCGCAGCCCTAGAGTCGCTCGTTTTCGCAAAGGGAACTCCGAGGTCCGGAATTTCCGCTGAAATCTCCTCAAGCAGAAGTGCCACCGCTCCCTTTTCTACCGCGGAGGCGACGTAATTGTGCCCGTCGGTGACTTTGCCCCTGATGGCAATAAAAAGAGACCCCGGTTCCACATTCTGCGAGTTGAGAGTTATTCCCGTAATTTCCGTATCTCCCGGATTCTTGGATCCAGTTATAGCTTCGATTCCTGCGTTTCTCAGAACATCCGCTAATCTCATATGTTCTGCTTGAGGATGAAAGTGCAGTCTGTTCCCCTTCTTATCTTTTTCCCTGAAGGTGGATGCTGGCTGACCACGTAGCCGTTTCCTATGAACCTGACCGACACTTCCTCTTTTTCCGCCCACTTCATGACGGCTCTCGCACTTTTGTTCACCATGTCCGGCATGACCATTTTTTCAAGCTTTTCCTTGTCTGGAGGTATTTGCATGTAGAACAGGACTTTTTCAGTTATGGACTTGAAAATAGGTGCTGCGACTACCCCTCCGTAGTTATGTTCTCTGGGGTTCTCGACGATTACGACGAGGGCAAGACGTGGGTCATCAGCAGGGGCGAAACCGATAAATGACGAAAGATATCTGTTTTCGTAGTAAGTGCCGGTCTGCGGATTAGGCATTTGCGCCGTGCCTGTTTTTCCCGCGACTCTGTAGCCGGGAATGCTGGCGTTTTTGCCCGTGCCGTTTTCCACTACTTGTTCAAGGATTCTGGTGACCTTAGAAGCCGTATCGTAGGAGATGACTCTTTTTACAGATTCCGGGCTTCTTTCCATGAGAACCTTGCCCTCGGGTGAGACTATTTTCTTCACGATATAAGGCTTCATCAAATATCCGCCGTTTCCGATACTCGAAAGCGCGGTTGCCAGCTGGATTGCCGTTACCGATATTCCCTGTCCGAACGATATTGTTGCCAGTTCTATATCTCCCCAGTCCCTTAGGCTCTGCATTCTCCCTGTGGCTTCCCCGGGAAGGTCTACTCCAACCGTTTCTCCGAAACCGAAATTCCTGAGCGAATCGTGAAGTTTTTTCTTTCCTAAGGTCTCCCCCATTTTCCAGGCGCATATGTTGCTTGAATACGTGATGGTCTCGGAAACCGTCAGGATTCCGTGGCCGTGCACGTCTTTTATTACTTTCGGGCCGATTCTCTTCTTTCCGTTTTCACAGTCATACTCGGTATTCTCATCCCCCATTTTTTCTTCAAGTAGGGTCGCCGCCAAAAACACCTTCAGCGTGGAACCGGGCTCAAAGGACATCCACACGGGGAGATTCTTTCTCGTTTTCTGAGAAAACTCGCCGAAGCGGTTAGGATTGAAAAACGGATAGGAGGCCATGGAGAGTATCTCACCAGTTTGAGGATTCATCAGGAGGGCGGCTCCCCTATCCGCTTTCATTTCCTTTATGCCTTTCTCGAGCGCAGTTTCCGTCATGTGCTGTATATTGGAATCCACGGTAAGCAGCACATCGCTTCCCTTCGTAGACTGTTCTTTCGCATTCAGCAGGACGTCGGATATGCTATTTCCCCTGCCGTCGGTTCTGATCCTCACCGTGGCTGGTTTGCCGGCAAGCATTTTTTCAAAGCCGTATTCAAGCCCCTCCACTCCCTTAAGATCTATGTTGGTGAATCCGATCGTCTGCCCGAGCAGAGAACCGTTGGGGTAAATTCTTTTCGGTTCCTCGGCGAAACCGACCCCCGAAAGACCCATGGCCTCTATCTTTTTTGCCGTCCCGGGATCCTCTCCCCTTTTGATCCATACAAAGGGCTTGTCAGAACGTGTAAGACTGATCAGTTTGTTGCGGGACAGACCCAGCGGTTTCGATATTGTCCGTGCAAGCTTGTCCGGGTTTTTTACTTCCTTGGGATTCAGATAGATCGAAGTTGCCCAGACGCTTGTGGCCAGAGGTTTTTTATTCCGGTCAAACAAGGTTCCCCGTACCGGAGGCATCCTGTAAACCCTGCTGTGCTGTTTTTTAGCCCCGGCGGAAAACTTCTCACTTTGGAGCACCTGGAGTTCAAAGGATCTGTATCCCAGAAGCACAAACAGACCTGTAATAAAAACTGAGGCAATATAAAACTTCCGTTTTTGTTTTTCAGAATCCCTCATCCTGTTCTTCCTGTGCAACTATTACCTCTTCAACGAAAACGACATCTTTGTAACTGGCGAACCTGAATCCTTTTTTATCCGCCACTGGTTTGAGATGTTCAAGAGATTTGAGTTTTAAAATTTCGTGGTGAAGCATCACGGTTTCCTTTAAAAGGGCCCTTTCGACTTCTCGGTTTTTCGAAATCTCGTAACCGGTCCTTGTGTGTTCTACCTTGATTCGCAGAAAGCAAAGCGCAATTATCAAAGCGATACAGAAAATGATTAATGTACGAGAAAACAATCCCTTCTCTCTTTTTTTCCTCCCGGCAAACTTTCTTCTCATCTGCGACTATACCCCCTCTGCAACCCTCATTTTTGAACTTCTCGCCTTGGGATTCTCCTCCACTTCCCTTCTTCCGGGCCGTACGACCGAGCGGGTCACCCTTCTTACCTGCTGAAATTTCCCGCATGCGCATACGGGAAGATCTGGAGGACAAGCACACGGGGAGTCGAGTTTTCTGAACATGTTCTTAACTATTCTGTCTTCAAGCGAGTGAAAGGAGATGATCACTAGTCTCGCTCCTGTATTGAGGGTCTTTACAGCTTCTTCAATGAAGATCGCCAGATTGTCGAGTTCGTTGTTAATCGAGATCCGAAGCGCCTGAAAAGTCTTGGTCGCGGGATGCGTTTTTTTCGGATGAAACTTTTTGGGAATTGAGTTCGAGATTATCGAGGCCAGTTCGAAGGAAGTCTGTATGGGTTTTTTCGTCCGGCTTTTCACTATCGAGTTAGCGATTCTCCGCGCGAACTTCTCTTCGCCGTATTTTCTCAGTATGTATTCAAGCTCTTCGCCTCTCATCTCGTTTACAAGATCGTAGGCGGAGAACTGAAGACCTGCGTCCATCCTCATGTCGAGGAACTCGTTTCTGTTGAAGCTGAATCCCTTACCGCTACGCTCGAGCTGGAAAGAGGAAATTCCCAGGTCGGCGATGATGCCGTCCACGTATTCTATTCCCATGGAATTGACCGTGTTTTTAATGTGTATGAAGTTTCTGTTCACTATCTCTACTTTTTCCGCATTGGCCGAAAGCCTGCCTTTCGCAAGAGAGATCGTGGCCTGATCGACATCCATGCCTATCAGCTTCGATATCGAAGGGTATTCATTGAGAATGTGTTCGGAGTGTCCGCCGAGACCCACGGTCGAGTCGACCACGATTGCTCCCTCCGGCAGGTCGAGGTATTCAACTACCTCCTTTACCATGACCGGGGAGTGGAACTGCTCCTGCGGCTCAGAACTTGCGCCCGCGGCTCTTATTCTCTTAGAGACCATATCCGGCGAGCACCTCCCTGCTTTGTATGAAAGTCTCAAATGCCCCTGAGCCGTTTTCCTTCTCCCATATCTCCTTTGACCAGATCTCTATCTTTTTCAGCATGCCGACCAGAACGACTTCAGTTTCAATGGCGGCGTATGAGCGTAGCGACTGAGGAATGAGAACTCTTCCCTGGTTGTCTATAGGGCAGTCAACCGCGTTTCCCATGAGATAGCGTATTGAAGACGTAACCTCGCTGTCGGTTATGGATATCTTGGAGAGCTTTTTCTCGAGTTCGTTCCACTCCCTCATGGGATAGGCGATGAGGCAGCGGTCAAAGTTCGTTATTACGAAGGTCTCATCGGAATATTTCTTCCTGCAGACCTCCCTGAACTTCGAAGGAATACTGACCCTTCCGGTCTTGGTCATAGTATGTTCGTATCTTCCTCTGAACATTTTATGCTACCTTCTGCCATTATATGCCATAATATATTCCTGTCATGCCAATTCATAAATTATAAAAAAACATGTAAAAAGTCAAGTAACATTTTGAAATAGTTAGTCTTTTCAGCGGTTGAGCGGTAAGAATATAAGCCTAGATATTACTTTAATAATGGATGATGCCGTGAGGGGGCATAAGAAAAAATACTATCCGTTGGGGCCGCAATTCTACTTGTTGGCTTATTTTGTATATACTCTCATCAGGGGACATGATGATTCGGAGGGTGAGATTCCACATGGGATTGCTTCAGAAGAAATGTCTGTTTTTTTTATAAAGCTTGCCGACAAGAGTTCCAATGTTCTTTTGCAGGCGATACTCGGCACCTACGGGCACCTGATGTGGGTTAGAACCGAAATTCCGAAGGAGATGATAGTAAAGGTGATCACCACTCCCGAACTTATTTCGGAAACGCGCAGGGTGCTGGAAGCACTCAGGGGGGAAATAGAGTTTGATTTTGTCGACCCTCCCGGGAGCGGCGATCCGCCGGAGGACTAGGATCTTCATGGAAACAAGGGAAGACCATAAGGACAAGTGGGGGCTAGTAAGTTTTCTTACCCTGTTGAGCAGGATCGTCGGATACCTGCGGGACGTTGTGGTGGCGGCACTTTTCGGAGCGGGTTTCCAGACCGACGCTTTTTACGTCGCGTTTCGTATTCCCAACCTGCTGCGACGTCTTTTCGCCGAAGGCTCTCTGGCGGCGATTTTCGTACCCATATTCTCGGAGTACCTTGAGTCGGGGGACAGGCGAGGGGCGAAGGACGCCCTGCGTTCCGCGTTCACCGTGCTTTTCATCATTCTCGTTTTAGTCGTGGCGCTGGGGATAATTTTTTCCCCCTGGCTGGTGAAGCTCTTCGCCTATGGATTTGATCAGAAGACTTTCGATCTGGCGGTCTATCTTAACAGGCTTGTTTTCCCCTACGTGCTTTTTATATCTCTTACGGCTCTCGCGATGGGGGTTCTTAACTCCGTACGGCATTTTTTCGCACCGGCTTTCTCTCCGGTTCTTTTCAATTTGTGCGTAATAGCAAGCGCCCTGTTTCTCTACAGGGAATTTGAAGTGCCTATAGTTTCTCTCTGCTTCGGGGTCCTTGGCGGGGGGGTGTTGCAGCTGCTGCTCCACCTGTTTTATCTTCGCGAAGAAAAGTTCATGTTCGGCTTCGCGAAAACCTTCAATCACCCCGCGGTCAGGAGACTCGCGGTTCTCATGTTCCCTCAGCTTTTCGGAATAGCGGTCTACAACCTGAACATACTCGTAAACACCCAGTACGCGTCCTTTATGTCCGAGGGAACCGTCTCCTACCTTTATTTCGCAGAGAGGATAATAGAGTTTCCCCTCGGGGTGGTGGCCGTTTCCCTGGCGACCGTTACGCTTCCCGCTCTCTCAGGCTACGCTGCGAGGGAGGATTACGGGGGTTTCGGCACAGAGTATCAGCGTTCCCTCAGGCGCATGCTGTTTATAATGGTGCCCGCAATGGTCGGGATAGTAGCTCTGCGGGTACCCCTATGCAATTTTCTTTACCAGCACGGCCAGTTTGATTACGTGGCGGTTATAAATACTTCCCAGGCCATCCTGGGCTACGGACTCGGACTTTTCGCGGTGGGCGGAATCCGAATCACCGTGCCCGCCTTTTTCGCCCTTCAGGACACGAAGACGCCGGTCAAGGTGGCGTTTTTCTGTTTTCTGCTGAACGCGGTCTGCGGGTTCGTTCTGGGGTTTGTCTTCTCGCTTGACCATTTGGGTCTTGCGCTTGCGAGTTCAATCTCCTCGGTGGTGAATTTCGTTCTGCTGGTTGTATTGTTAAATGGCCGTCTGGGACATTTTCTCTCCCGCGACATCCTTTTCTTTTCGCTCAGGATTCTCGCAATCGCGGTAATCATGGGTTTTGCGGTAAGCGCCGTCGCCGGTTTTTCTACTTGGAGCGAAAGCGGTTTTTCTCTTGACAAGGCGCTGGTTATGGCCGCCTCGGTAGGTTTAGGCGTCATTATTTATTTCCTGCTTGCCAGACTAGTCGGCATAGAGGAAGTGGAGATGTTTTCTTTTCTGAAAAGAGGGTAGCCCCAGGCCTCGACGGCGTTTCGGTTAGTGTTGTCCGTTATACTGCATTGCGGTATTCTTGGTAAGGCGGAGCCGATTCGATTTCTGCGTATACTATCCCTAGAGTTGATTGAGAAAAGGCGTGGCGATTACCGGGATTTGTAAAAACAACAAGGCTTATGGACGAGCTTAATACTCTGAGCCAGGGTGAGCTTGAAGCGCTCAGGGAAAAGTACGAATACACCTTGAGGATGTTTCCCGACTCCGATTCGCTTCTCGCGCTGGCGGAAGTTCATCTCGCGCTTGGAGAGGTGACCAAGGCGAGGCGCGCGGTTTCCGATTTTACGGAGAAAAAAGGTGATAGCAGCCGGGCGAGGCTTATTCTGGCCCGGGCGCATCTTGTGTGCTGGAATGTCGCTGCCGCGGAGGAGGAACTCAAAAAAGCACTTTCTCTGGACCAGCGGAACACTCAGGCTTCAGACCTGTTGATACATGTATACAAAAGCGCGGGCAGAACAGCCGAAGCCTTCAGGGTCTCCCTGTCGCCCGTTCCGGATCCGTGGCGCCGGGTGAAAGAGGCCAGTGAGTCCGAAGAGCCTTCCCCGGAACCGGAGGAGAAAAACAGACCGCGGGCCGGAGTTTTCGAGACGGACACGATGCTTAATCTCTACGTTTCCCAAGGACTTTACGAGGACGCTCTGGGGATAATTGAGGTTCTCTGCGAGATGGAACCCGATAACCCGGTTTACAGAAACAAACGAGAAGAGATAATGGGTCTTCTTGGCAAATAGAAACCCCGTTTGGTTTTTCTCAGCCTTTTAATTATCATTACTCCCGGTATTTTGTCCCATGGAAATACTTGTTATCAACGGTCCGAATCTCAACATGCTGGGCAAGAGGGAGCCTGAGATTTACGGAAGTCTTACCCTTTCTGAGATTGAATCTTTTCTTTCTTCGAAAACCGACTCCCTGGGCGGAGACGTCGGACTTTCCTTCTTTCAGTCGAATTCAGAAGGGGAGATAGTCACCGCCGTACAGGACGCCTACGGGAAATTCGACGGAATAATCATAAACCCCGGCGCCTATACCCATACAAGCGTGGCCATAAGGGATGCCATACTCTCAACCGGAATGCCCGTTGTGGAAGTTCATATTTCCAACATATACAAAAGGGAGGACTTCAGGCAGAAATCCTTTGTCTCGGGAGTATCGCTCGGCGTGGTGTCGGGTTTCAGGGCGCACAGTTATTACCTCGGGCTTTTGGGACTGATTGAGCACCTGAGGAAAGAAAGCGTCTCTTCCTGAATTCCTCCCCGCGGAATTCTTATGAAGAAAAGAAAATGGGTAGTAGCAAAACCCGCTAAAGGGCCGGTTGAGAGGATTTCGGCAAAGCTCGACATCCTGCCGATAACCGCGGAACTTCTGGTAAATAGGGGAATAAATTCCGCTCAAGACGCCGAGGCGTTTCTTTCTGCATCCCTCTCGGACCTGCCTTCTCCCTTCCTGATGAAAGGCATGGAGGAGGCGGTGGCGCGCCTTTGCAGATGTGTTTACGAAAAGGAAAAAATCGCCGTTTACGGAGACTACGATGTTGACGGCGTCACGGCTACCTCTCTTCTGACGGGTTTTCTGAGAGCCCTCGGCTGCGACGTTACCTACTATATTCCCGACAGGTTCAAAGAGGGTTACGGAGTGAACTCCAAGGCGCTTCGCGATCTTAAGGAGAGGCAGGTAAACCTCGTAATCTCGGTTGACTGCGGAATCACGGCGGTGGATGAAGTGGCGCAGGCGCGCACGCTGGGAATGGATTTCATAGTTACGGATCATCACAACTTCTGTGGCCAGTTGCCCGAGGCTGTCGCCGTTCTCAATCCCCGTCAGGCGGACTGCAGGTACCCGGGAAAAGAGGTTTCGGGCGTCGGGGTAGCGTTTAACCTCGCTCTGGCCCTCAGGAGAACCCTGAGGGAGGAGGGATTCTTCGAGACCGTCGAGGAACCTAACATGGGGGATTTTCTTGATCTTGTTTCGCTTGGGACCGTCTCTGACCGCGTACCGGTGGGGAATGTGAACAGGATCATGCTGAAAGAAGGTCTTAAAAGAATGCGGAGCCCCAAGCGTCTGGGCCTGTGGGCCCTTAAAGAGGTAAGCGGCATCGGCGATGGCATAGAGGTGTTCGATCTCGGCTTTCGTCTCGGTCCCAGAATAAATGCGGCGGGGAGGCTTGATTCCGCGGACAAGGCGGTTGAGCTTCTTCTCGCCGAGAGCGAAGAGGACGCTTTCTTGCTTGCGGAATTTCTTGACAAGCGCAACTCCGAGCGTCGCGGTATTGAAGAAAGGATACTGAGCGACGCGACCCGGATGGTTGAGTCGGTTCCCGAGTACTCAAATAGCAATTCCCTTGTTCTTTCGTCTCGCGAATGGCACAGGGGAGTCGTAGGTATCGTGGCTTCTTCCCTAGCCGGATCTTGCGGAAAACCCGCTTTTCTCATCTCGGTAGACGAAAACGGCGTGGGCAGAGGAAGCGGGAGATCCTTCGGAGGAATCAACATATTTTCCGTTCTCTCAAAGTGCAGGGATCTTCTCGTTGAATTCGGCGGACACGCCTACGCGGCAGGAGTGACGATTCTTGAGGAGAAGGTCGATCTTTTCAGGGAGCGATTTTCAGAAGAACTTGAAAAAAGCGGCCAGAAACCTGAGAGCAAGCTTAATATAGACTCAGAAATAAGCCTTGCTTCCATAGATGACACCCTTGTTTCTGAGATTGAAAGCCTCTCGCCTTTCGGAGAGGGAAATCCCGAACCCCTTTTCCTCTCGAAGGCCGTTTCTGTAGTGAGTCAGAACCTGCTTAAGAACCAGCATGTCATGTTCAGAGTGAAAAAGAACGGTCCTGTGTTCAGTTGCATCTGGTTTTACGCTTCCCGAAAACGTCTTCCCGAAAAAATGGACCTGGTCTTTTCTCTGCGCTTTAATGTCCGAAGCGGGGAGAGGGAGCCCCGCCTTTTCATAAAGGATGCGAGGGAGGTCATGCAGTGAACCCATCTAATCAGCAACCTTATTAGTGTGATTCCCCCTATACCTAGCCAAAATCAAGAATTAGGAGAATTACACACATCACCACTTGAACTTTAAAGTGCACCACTGACTTCGATAATCTCTTTTCAGGGGAGTTTAGCACACGGATCGACAGGGGACAAAGCTCTTCGTAGCAAGGGCGAGCCCGAGCGAAGAAGAGCTTTGTCCAGCAATTGCATTCCGTATTGCGT
>VXTZ01000034.1:0-2192 GCA_009837205.1 Candidatus Dadabacteria bacterium
ACAGCGCATACAGGTCGAAGGAGACGGAGAAGAAACTTCAGGAGAAGGGATACAGAAGCCATGTGAACCGCAAGGGTTCCCGGAACAGGCCGCTTGGGACGCGGACTAAGCGTGCGAACAGGACTTCCTCCGGGTGAGAGCGGCGGTTGGGCGCGTGTTCGGGGCGTGGGGGGTGTTAACCTCAAAATCCACTCGCATGTACGGGATCATGGTGTGGGGATTTTTCCCTTTTTATAAGGTGTTGTGCACCGGGTATGCTTGTTGCCCCATGACGAAAAATGGCGGGGAAAGAACAGTCGGTGTCTCAGCCGGACTTTTTACCCTAGCCCCCGGTTTGCGCGGCGACGCGTCTTTGCTGCTTGTTCTCGGATTGCTTGCGATTGGGAGTTACCTGCCGGCTCTTTGGGGGGAGTTTGTATGGGATGACTTCCTACTGATGAAACTTGACGCCGTATCGAGCTGGAGCGGGATCTGGCAGATATGGTTCAATCCCTCAAGCGCCTATCTGCAGGGAGACGCGGTGGAGGGTCACTACTGGCCGCTTCTCTACACGACTTTCTGGCTGGAGCACAAGCTCTGGGGCTTCAACCCTCTGGGCTATCACGCCCTAAATCTCCTGCTTCACTTCGCAAACACCGCGCTTTTGTGGCGTCTGCTTCTGCGCATGGGGGTTTCCGGCGCGTGGTTCGCCGCGGCGGTGTTCGCCGTGCATCCCCTGCACGTGGAGTCTGTCGTGTGGATAATTTCGAGAAAGGACCTGCTTTCGGCCCTGTTCTATCTCGGTGCCTTCTTTATGTGGATACGCTTTACCGAGGCGCCTCGCTTCAGGCGGTACGCGGCGGCGCTCGCGCTGTTCGGGGCCGCGCTGTTCTGCAAGTCGATCGCGGTCACCTTGCCGGCTGCGCTTCTCATTTTTCAGTGGTGGAGAAACGGCCGCGTCACTCCCGTGGACCTGGTGCGGGCGGCGCCGTTTTTTCTGCTTGGCCTCGGGGTCACGGGATTTGACACATGGTTCTACAAGACCAATGCGGCCGTTCCCTTCGACTACTCAGCTTACGAGCGTCTGCTTATCGCCTCGCGGGCCCTGTGGTTTTATCTTGAAAAGCTTCTTTGGCCGACGGACCTCGCGGTGATATACCCTCACTGGGAGATTGATCCGACGGACCCTTCCGGGTGGCTTTACTTCGCAGGGGCACTCGCAGTTGTCTTTGCGCTGTGGACGCTGCGTTTCCGGATCGGGCGGGGCCCGATGGCGTGCGCGCTTTTTTTCGCGGTCACGCTGTCTCCGACGCTTGGATTTGTCGACTACAGCTACATGGGGCTCTCGTTTGTGGCGGACCGCTATCAGTACCTTGCCGGTATCGGAGTGATTGTCTTTTTCACGGCCGCTGCCGTGCGGGCGGCCCAGAATATCCCCGCCGCGTCGCGCGGGGCGGGGATAGCCGGACTGCTTGTAATCGCTTTGCTCGGTCTCGCCGCCTGGAATCAGTCAGAAGTCTACAGAAACGAAGTTTCTCTGTTCAGGCATGTCATTTCCCTTAACCCCGATTCGTGGGTGGCCCATCAGAATCTTGGCATGGCGCTGGTCCGCCTCGGCGAATTCGAGGAAGCGGAAGTGCATACCCGTAGTTCCCTGGAGATTTTTCCGCTCAACCCGAAAGCCGTCCGGAATCTGGGAGAGGCGCTCAAGGGACAGGAGCGTTACGATGAGTCGCTTAAATGGTATCGCGCCATCGCCGCCCTGGAACCCGGCGAACCCCTGAATCACCTAGGCGTCGGATCCGTGCTTCTTGCTCTCGGCAAGTACCCGGAGGCGGTCTCGAGTCTTAAAAAGGCCCTTGAACTCGGGCCCGCGCCTTTGGTGGTGCCGAAGGCTCACGCGCTTCTGGGGCAGGGGTATCGGAAAATGGGGCGCGACGGCGAGGCGGACAGACACTTCGATCTCGGCGCGGAACTGGGCATGCAGATGAAACCGCCCGACCCGACGGCCGTTTTTTTCCGGGCGGAGGATCTGCGGGAGCGCAAGCTTTACGAGGAATCGCTCAAGTGGTACCGGGACGCGGTCAACGCGGATCCGGCTTTCGCGCTGGCCTACGCGGGCATGGGAGATTCTCTCTACCAGCTGGGAAGCAACGCGGAGGCGATTTCAAGCATGGAGCGCGCCCTTGAGCTTGGGCCCCGTCTTCCGATAG
>VXTZ01000034.1:2202-18721 GCA_009837205.1 Candidatus Dadabacteria bacterium
GAGGCGATTTCAAGCATGGAGCGCGCCCTTGAGCTTGGGCCCCGTCTTCCGATAGCTTCCACCCTGCATCACCTCATTGGTCAGGCGTCACGGGAAATGGTTTCGCCTGATTCCGCACGAAACCGTGAAAGGCGCGCGGGGGGAGGAGGTTCGGGTGACGCGAGCATTGTTTTTTTCCGGGCGGAGGATCTGCGGGAGCGCAAGCTTTACGAGGAATCGCTCAAGTGGTACCGGGACGCGGTCAACGCGGATCCGGCTTTCGCGCTGGCCTACGCGGGCATGGGAGATTCTCTCTACCAGCTGGGAAGCAACGCGGAGGCGATTTCAAGCATGGAGCGCGCCCTTGAGCTTGGGCCCCGTCTTCCGATAGTCCCAACCCTGCATTACATGACAGGCGAGGCGCTGAGCGAACTGGGCCGTCACCAAGAGGCCGAACAGCATTATGAAAGTGCCTTGCGGGCATGGCCGAATTTCAAAGAGGCCTTAAACAGTCTAGCAAGGCTGCTTCTGGACCAGGAACATTATGAGGACGCGCTTGAGCGTTACAGGGCACTTGAGCGGATTGAACCAGAGAACGCGGACATACATTTGCAAATAGGCGTCGCGCTCTTTAAGGCCGGCAGGGTAGAAGAAGCCCTTGGGAGCTTCGAGCATGCCCTTTCCCTGAACCCCACTCTGGAGCCGGCGCTAAACTACAGGGAGCAGGCGCGGAGAAGCATGATGAAACAGTCTGAAGGGGTGCAATAAGCTTCTTGAGGGTGTGGGAATCCGTTTACACTGAAGGGCACCAGCCAGACTGAATGACGGCCGGGCAGCCGCCGAAAGAAAGAGACAATCCTGAATGAAGATGTATGAAGTAAGCAGTCACGCGTAACAGTAACTTTAACCGTGGAAGCGTCTGTTATCCCGCCTCCGCGATTACTTCATATCCAGTAACTTGTCCCGCGCTTGTTCGTCCATCTCGCTTCGGTATCCTTCTGAGGGCGCTTTTCCTTCCTCCGGCATTGTTTTGTATCTGCGCCCGCCACACCGCAATTTGACAATGGGGGGGGGGATACACTGTGCTTCTGTCAACTGTAATCCTTAGAAAATGTGTGCGGAGCAAGGGTACGCTCTTGATAATTACGGACCATGTTAGATAGAAGATTTCTCCCGGCGTTTTTCGTACTTGCTGTTATGGGATTGGTTTCCTGCGTAACTGGCGTAACTGGTGAGAGAGTAGATACTCCACCCGAGCTTGAATGCGATCTTACCCTTACTTCCCAGGCAAGCGCGCAGGGAGAGTATGCAAGAGAAGATTATTATCCGGAAGTATTCATAAGCGACTTCTCCCGCGATTACGGTAATCCTGTATTTCCCACGGAACTCTCAGAAGATTATTACGATATCGCAAGAAAGGTAAGCCGTTCGGTATTCGAAATGGAATTCAAAGAGAAGGCCACCAATTGCACGGAACTAGTCGAGGCCCCGCTTGTTCGTGGCACGGGCTGGCTCATAGCCCCAAAGTATGTCGTTACCGCCGCACACAATATCGAGGATATCGAGAGATTCCAAATTATCTGCCTGAACACTTTTGACGGCGAAACCATAGAAGCAAAAGTAAAAGTAGTCTATAAGCATGTGCCAAACGATCTGGCAGTGCTTGAACTTGAAGAGAATGTTGATGCCGTGCCTATGAAGATTGCCGACCAAAGGCCCGGGAGAAACGAGGTTCTGATGGCAATAGGTCAGGACAGGGAAAAATCAAGAGGTCTCGGTGCTTGGACAGTTACTGCAGGGCCCGCGCTCAAGCTGGAAAGCGGATACGAAGATCCTCCAAGGATATTACCAAGAAGAATATCTCACGCACTGCCGACCGGCAAGGGGATGAGCGGAGGTCCGATATTTAACATAAGGGGAGAGGTAGTCTCCATAGTGTCGGCCGGGTAACAGACGCTGCGACAGTGTCGACGCCGAAGCGGAGAAACGCGAGGGATGAGAACGAGAGAATAAAGAAGGGAGAAGTTCCCGGAGAGAGGTGTTGCGGCTGCAAGAAGCATGTGAACGTGGACGCAAGGAACAAGCTTACAAGAGGTTGCGGGGTGACCGACGCTTCCGTGCGTGACAGCCGGGTGCTTGAAGAGATGCTGGATGAGGATAACGGCGGCGAAGGGGTGTGGGCCGACAGCGCTTACAGTTCAAGGGAAACGGAGAAGAAGCTTAAGGAGAAAGGATACGGGAGCCATATTAACCGCAAGGGTTCTGAGAACAAGACGCTTGGGAGATGGGCGAAGCATGCAAACAGTATCTGCTCGGTGGCGGGGGTGAGGGTCGAGCATGTCTTCGGGGCGCGGAGCAACGACATGGGCGGGAGACTTTTAAGAAGCATAGGTGTTGTGAGAGCCGGGGCGTGCATAGGACTTAAGAACCTGGCGTACAGCATGCGGCGGCTGGTTTATCTTGAAGAAGCGGTGAGCGGGGGATAAGCCGGAGATAAGGGAGAAAATTGCTTCTGAGGAGCGGAAAATGGGACAAAAAGCAGCTTCGCATGAAGAAAACCCCCTTGGTTGAAAGGGAAAAATGGGAAGTTGTCCGCAATCTTGAGCCGCGAATCAATTTTTAGAAATGCCCGTTTGTTAATATGGCCGCTTAAGCACTTTACTACCTTACGTCGCATATCTCCATGGCTACTTTTACTGCCTGAATCATGCTCTCGGGGCGCGCAGCGCCCTTCCACGCTATGTCAAAAGCGGTTCCATGGTCAGGAGAGGTTCGCAGTATAGGCAGTCCCAGAGTTACGTTAACCCCGGTATCGAAAGAAAGCATCTTGAAGGGCACGAAGCCCTGGTCGTGGTACATGGCGATCACAAGGTCCCATTTGCCGCGAAGAGCGTCGTAGAAAAGGGTGTCCGCGGGAAGGGGGCCCTCGACGGATATCCCTTCGGCTCTCGCCCTCTCAAGAGCCGGAATTATATGCTCTTGCTCCTCATTGCCGAAAGATCCCGACTCTCCTGCGTGCGGGTTTAGCCCGCAGACGACTATCTTCGGATCTTTGACACCGAATCTTTTTCTGAGTTCCTGAGCGGATATGGAAACGGTCACGTAAACGCTTTCTTCCGTAATCATGTCCGGGACTTCGCGAAGGGGAACATGTATCGTCACGGGCGCTACACGGAACCTCGTTCCCTCAAAAAGCATTACTACGTTTTCTGAACCGGTAAGATCCATGAGCATTTCCGTGTGCCCTGGATAGGTGGAGCCGGCCATATGGATGGATCTTTTGCTTATCGGAGCCGTGACAATAGCCTTAACCTCGCCTGAGAGAGCCATGGCCACTGCCTTTTCTATACACGCAATAGACGCCCTGCCCGCTTTTTCGGATCTCACCCCTTCTTCAATATCCCCGAGCGTAAAATCCGTGGGGTCTATAATCGACAGGGGACCGCCTTTTCCGAACTCGCCGTTAGCCCTCTGGAGCACCGGTTCGCTTCCGACAAACAAGATATCGTATATATCCTCGAAAAAACCGTCGTAAAAAGCCCTTATGCAGACCTCCGGGCCTATCCCGTTGGGATCTCCCATCGTTACAGCTATTTTTGATTTTCCGCTCACGAAAACACCTCTTGATTTTTCTTCAGCTAGCTAGTGTCTGTCAGAAAACCCCTTCTCCCGTCGATTTTCCGACAGAATTCCAGACGGCATCAGGGTTCTGACTCCTTCCAAAACCCGAATGCCTTACAACACAACTAAATCATCCACTTTCTCCGATATTCTAACAAACCTCTCCACTTACCTCCTGCCAAACACCTCATCCTTTCTGTTACCAAGCTGCTTAAGCAGCTACAAGGAAACCCGGCTTGAGCCTCTTTCGCTCCTTCTCCCTCTCCCTGTTTCTCACAAGCACCCCAAGGCGATGGATATTAGCCGCAAGCACAGATAAAGCCACGCTCCTCGCAAACCCCTCCTTCCCGTGAACCCTTACCTTGTCACACCCCTCGTGATTCAACCCGTTTATCGCAGACTCCACAGCGGGATGCTGCTTCCTGGCTTCTATGAAATCCTCAGCCTCCTGCCTCTTCCTGTCCTCTTTCCCAAGCTTCCCCTTCTTCGGCATATAATTCCCCTCCAGCACCTCGTCAAGCCTCTTGCTGTTCTTCGGACTGTAGAACCCCTGATCAAAACTGCATGCCTTAAACTCCGTATACATCTGTGTGGTTTCCTCTATAATCGGTACGCACACATCCACATCGCTCTCTTCCCACATCACCCTGTGATTAAGAATGAACTGGTACTGGTCCTCCACTATGCACACAGGAACTTCAAATTCCACCACCACTCCCGCCTTCCCCTTCGCTATCCAGCACGTATGGGGCTCAAACACCGAGAACACCTTCTCCTCCTGCGGTATAACTTCCCCATACACAATACGCCTGCGTATCTGGTCAACCTGACGTATTGCGTGCGCTTTATAACGGCTTATCCTCTCAAACCGCCACGCGGGCGCCCCTGCAGCCACAAGCTCGCATAAAAGATTGTCCGCACGCCTTACCATCTCCTCGCATACACCGAGATACTTTTGCAGACTGCCCGGATTCCTATCTCTTCTCTTCTTCGTTCTTACCAGATTGTAAAGCTTCTCTATCTTGCCGGTCAGATGCCTGTGCTGACGCCAGCCATCAACTCAGTTAGCCTTTGCCGCCTCCCCGCACTCCCTGACAAGACACCTCACCGCGTCCCAGCTCAAGCCCACATCAGTCGGATATTCCACGTCGGTCTTGACGGGAAACGAATCACACCGACCTTGCAATCCTTCTCCAAACTTTTTTTTGAGACGGCGTGTCCACTATGGAGTTTATCTCCTTTAACAGCTCCCCACTCAGCAGCGACACGTTGTCTATTATTGTCTGAAGTTCGTACTTGTACTCATCCCCGTAACCACCGTGACCCAGCATCTGGCGAAGCAGCATATCATTGTTAGCAAGGTGATGAAGTCGATCATAGTCACAGCCAAGTCCCTGCTTCATTGCCCCGAGCACCACCACTCTCTACGCGTCCATTCCCGGACGGCCTGTGTGAAGGCTGACTTCGGGAAGAAACTTCTCTTCAAGCAGTGAAAACAACTTCTCCCTTGTCTCGATATTGACGTAAATGTGGTGCAGACCTATCAGTATTGCAGGAATATCGTCGCGTGACTTGATATCAAAGCGTATCTTCTCAATCGGCACTCCCCAGAACTCAGGCTGAAGGTTCATTATCTTTCTCATGGTGAATTCTCCGAAGATTTTTTGAAATGGCTCAATATGTTGATAATTTGAGTATAATTCTACCACATATGGAGAATCTTCACCAAGGAAAATCGACAATATTTTATTTCAACAAGTTAGACCTTTTCTGACAGACACTATCTATAACGTCACCCGGCTTGACTATATACTGCTTTCCGCCGGTTTTTATAACAGCGTGCATAACGCCCCTCCGCACTTTATAAGGGCATTATTGTGCCTGTTAAGAAATTCTTTTATCAAATGCTTCCTGCAATGCTTCCTCCAAGACCGCGTTCGCTCTGAGCTTCTCGAGCATGTTCTTTGTAGTGAAAGTGACTCCGTCTTGTCGACCGGCAGCTTACTTGCTTTTGATTTTCTTCTTTCGTCGGTGGAGGCTAATTGTAAAGCCAGTAGAGTTGCTTTCTCACAAACAGCGCTCAAACCTTCCGCATCGTCCCTTTTACAAGTGTCAATGCCAACAGCATCTTTGGCTTGCGCACAAGCATTTTGGCCACTCACGGACTTCCTGTCTCACCACACTGTCTCTTGTGCCGGGCCATGGCTCCCGTTATCAGGTCTCGCTTCCACATCTCCTATAATTATGCCCAGCATAGTCTTTCTGCCGGTGGTGCCGAGGAAGATTGTCCCACCCCTTTACCCTGCTCTTGGGGCCGTACTACCTCTCTGGGATTCGTTGCGGCTTTTGCACAGGCCTCACTACACTCAAACCGAAGCCGGGTCTACCGTATGAGCCTACGTAGCTACTGTATAGGTCAAGCCTTAGGTCGCAAGGCAGATGAAGACCGTAGTTGGCACGGGCATCAAGGGTCCAGCGGTCCGGATTCCTCTCACTGCTTCGTAGACCCCCGTCAAGAGGATCCCACAGGGCTGAGCCTGTGGCGTTGGCCGGGTCGCCCCAACGCGGCGAGACCAGAAGCGAGAATCCTTCCTCACCTTCCTCCTTCCCTACTGCAAGGGCCACTGCCGCACCACGCTCTTCGTAACCTTCTGCCGAGTGGTGAACCAGCATTCGCCCCTAGGCGTCGAGACGCACGATGCCTATTATAAACCTTAACCCACCTGCTAACTCAATACCCTCTCCAGTCTGACCCGCACCGCCGTCACGGCGTGCGTACACCGTTCCAAATGGCGTCAGTTCCAAGCCGCCGAGAGTCGTGTACATTGACAGGTCTGCACCAATACGCATCTGGTTAACTGCAATGTCATGGCCGTCTATGGTCTCCTCCCCATCTCCCGTGCTAAGACTGGCCCAGGCGGCATCGCCCACAATGGCGAAGTCAAGCCCTCCAGGCGTTCCAAAACGCCGTTTGAGTTCAACAATGCCGAGCCAGAGACTCGTCTGACTCTTACCCCTTATTCCATACGTACGCAGGTTTCTGGCATCTCCCCTGCCCGCACCGACCGAGGCCCAGACCGAAGTGGCCCCTCCGTCCCACCGCAGGTACGGATAGACTGCAGTCATGTACTGCGTCAGCCTTCCCTCCGAGGTACCCACTTGCCAGTCGCCCACACCCTTACTACGTGAGAGTGCCATACCGGCAAGCCAGCTCGCTCCAAGCCTTATATCGAGGCCCAGATACCCAGTAGAGAGGTCTCCGTCATAGCCTGAGTTATACCCATACACGGAGGGTCTACCCTCAAAGGTTTGAATATCCCCCTGTCCCCAGAGAGACCAGCGTCTTTGTACTGAACACCGCTCGCCGTCATCACCACTCCAAGCCACCAGGAAGTCCGCAATACCTGCACCGGATACACCTGCCCGGACAGGTACAGAGCGTAGCGCAGAATCGACTTGATACGCTGTATCCGGGACCATACCAGTCTCAAACACAGTTGATGGTTCGCCAACTCCTTCACTAAAGCCCAGTGGGGATACCGCAGAACGTGCGTCGGTCTCTATCTGTCTAAGCAGGGTTTTAGCCTCCGTACGCCCAAGCGGCACGGAGAGACCATTAATCGCAAGCCGGGATGCCTCGCACGGATCGGCCTCCATCCTGCGGCCCAGCGCTGTGCGTACACTAGCCAGATGGCCCCGGGCAGTGGCTGCCAGCAAGTTCTCCAGCACCGCACGCTGTGGACGATCGCTTACGCCAACCTTTACACTGTGCGTCGCGCTGAGACCATCGGGATACCACGCAGTGACCGTGACAGCCACCGAACCGTATATAACCGGAGTCAACACGAGAACCGACCCCGCCACAGAAGCCTGTACAACCCTGGTGTCACTTGACCTTGCACTATATAAGGTAGGCTTGTCCCCGTCCACATCTATGAAGTATGAAGACACGTCTACCTGCACAGAACCACCTCCCTCGTCCAGAGTCTGGTCGGGAATCTTCCCTACCGCCTCGGGAGGTTCGTTTACGTTAGTAATTATCACTGTTACATCCGCTCGTGCTTCTGCCCCGGATCCGTCAAGTACGCGCACAGTAAGTTTAAACTGCTTAGGTTCCGTCTCGTAGTCCTCGCCCGGTCCGATGTACCTGACCACTCCGTCCCTAAGCCCCACCGCAAAAAGTTCCAAGTCACCAGACACTATCCCGTATGTCAGAGAGTCACCGTCGGGGTCTGTTGCCGACACCGTGCCGAGATCAAACGGACGTTCCCGGCCGTCTAGGTTCTCGGGCAACAGGAAACGGTAGGACGATAACGTCAACCTGGGTGGCCGATTGGGGGGCGGCGTCCCGTCACGAATCGTGACCAGGAAGGATTGAACTAGGTAGTTGCCGATCCAGAAGTTGACCTTCTCCTGAACGGCATCGGCCTTAACGCCGGTCACGGTGAATGGAATCTCTTGGTAGTTGGCCTGAGTGACCTGGACGCTGGCCGGGTCGATCGCCACTGCACTGCCCACGCTTTCCGAACGAATGGTGTACGCGCCGGGGTATTTGTCCCATCCGAATGTGTGAACGAAAGAGTTTCCTTCGTTTACCGTCTTGGGAGAGATGTCGTTGTTGAACACGTTGACCGTAAAGCTAATGCCGGGCCAGCCATTGTAGTCCGAGCCCGTTCCGCTGAATGTGCTACTGACTTGCACCTGCACCCGGTCTTCACCGAGCACATCGTTGTCGGCTACGCTGAACGACACCGGTTGTGCGACGTTCCAGTTCGTCGTCGTGAACATCAGCAACATCGGGCTCACGGTCACCCGGCTGATGTCCTGACTGGCAAGCGTTACCGTAGTGGCCGCCGCGGGCTCAGAATTCAGTGACACGTAGTAGCTGTGGGTCGAACCTTCATAGGTGCCAAAGGCGGAGTCCCCTCGCAGATTGTCCGGGCTTCCAACCCAGTAGACGATGCCCCTCTCGTCGTTGTCCGTTACCGTGACAAGGACTTCCGGGACCGCAACGGTGGCGTAGCCACCTCCGCTTGCTTGGTGCGTGACCTTCGCATGCTTGAAGGAGCCGGCCATGTCCTCATCGGTCGCCGTCACGGTCACCGTCTGCGCCGAGTTCCAGTTCATCGTCGTGAACGTCAGGCTCGACTTGTCGACCGTAGCCACGCCGGATTTCCGGGTACATGAGGCACCACTGTGTTCATGGCACTTGAAAGGGTCGTCACTCGCTGTCACCGAGATCGTCACGGTGTCGGTCGGCTGCGTGTCCAGCACGACGGCGTAGGAGGCTGTCGAGCTTTCTTTTATGGTTAATTCCCTTGGGGACACGGTCACGCCCGGACTCTGCGCCACGGCCCGGGGCGCGGGCAGGAGGAGAAGCACCGCGAGAAGGGCAAGTCCGATCCGCGTCACGTTCCCTTCGCACCGAACGGATTCGCGCCATAAACCAGATCCGGGACTTAGCATGGGGGGGGGGTGAGGATGAGGAGAAAGTATCCGGGACCGAAGCGTGACGTTGAATTTTTCCTTCTGCTCCCGCCTTAAGTTTCAGAAGAAAACTTGTCATCCAGTCTCACCTACCTGTCCCCTTCTCCGAAATTCAGCTGTTCCACTTTCCTTCCTCCGGCATTGTCTTGTATCCACACCCACAGCCACCCTGTAATTGACGGGGGGGGTGAGAGTATATGTTTACACGGATCGCCCCTTGAATACAAGGGTATTTTAGAAGTGCCTTAAATAAGACCGTCTTTGTCTTTCGATACTTTTGGGAAAAGCTCCGTCACGTTCTCAAAAACAATTTGAGTGAACTCCTCAAGAGACAGCCCCCTGAGCTCCGAAATAAGCCTGGCCACATGAACTACATTGCACGGCTCATTCGGTTTCCCCCTCTGGGGCACCGGCGCTAGGTAAGGAGAATCCGTCTCGTAAAGAAGCCTCTCGATGGGAATTCTGGCCGCCGCGTCCCTTACCTCCTCGGCCCTCTTGAAAGTCACTATGCCGGAGAAGGAAATAAAAAAACCGAGATCAAGATACTTTTTCGCCGTTTCGTAATCCCCTGAAAAACAATGAATAACTCCCGGCCTTGGACCGAGATCAGCCTCCCGGAGCATTGAAAGCAGCTCCTCCTCAGCGTCTCTTACGTGAACCACGAATGGTAGATTGCGTCTCTTTGCGAGCTCCATATGCGCCTCAAACGACCTTATCTGATCTTCCCTGGGGGAATTCATGTAGTGATAATCAAGCCCGGTTTCTCCAATCGCCACTACCTTGGGGTCTTCGGCCATCCCCTCAAACTCCCGCATCACCTCTTCATTGAAACTGGAAGCGGAGTGCGGGTGGATTCCAACCGACACGTAAACTCCCCTGTATTTCCTCGAAAGCTCTATGGTGGCAAGCGAGGACTCAATCCCCGTCCCGATGGATATGATCTTCCCAACTCCCTCGGCCGCGGCTTTTGACACGGCGCCCACAGGGTCTTCAATGCTGAGCAGATGGGCGTGGGAATCAACCAGCATGCGGTCTATTTCTTCTCCTTAAGGAGACCCGTTACCTCGTCGAGAAACTCGTTTACGTCCTTAAACGACCTGTAGACCGAAGCGAACCTTACGTACGCGACCTGATCGATATCATAAAGCTTGTCTATCAGCTTTTTCCCTATCTCTTCGCTTGATATCTCCCGCTCTCCCCTCTCGAGAAGCTCCTTTTCGAGACCGGAAACAAAATCCTCTATAACCTCAGTGCTTACCGGCCTTTTCTCGCACGCCTTGCGCATTCCGGCTATTATCTTGTTGCGGTCAAACTCTTCCCTGCGACCGTCCTTTTTCACCACCATCACCTCGGCGTGGTGTATTCTCTCGTAGGTGGTAAATCTCTCCTGGCAGTCATTGCACTCCCTGCGTCTTCTGACGGAGAAACCGTCTTTTCCTTCTCTTGAATCAACTACTCTGGTGTCATCAGATTTGCAGAAAGGGCACTTCATTCTTTTATCCGCCGAGTCTGTGACCGTAAACGGGAAAACGCAGGCACAGTTCCTTCACGTCTTCCTTTATTCTGCCGAGAACCTTTTCATCCTCATGATTGTTAAAAGCTTCCATTATGAAGCCCGATATCGCGTCGATTTCCGGTTCCTTCATCCCTCTTGTGGTAATCGCGGGAGTTCCGATCCTTACGCCGCTTGTGACCATGGGAGGACGGGGATCGAAGGGAATAGTGTTTTTATTAACCGTTATGCCCGCCTTCTCAAGCGTCTGTTCAACAACCTGCCCGGTAAACTCCGTCTCCGTGAGATCGACAAGCACCAGATGGTTATCGGTTCCGCCCGAGACGAGCTTAAGACCCGCGTTTAGGAGATTTTCCCCGAGACGTTGTGCGTTTTTCACTATCTGGCGCTGGTACTCTAAGAACTCGGGCGTAAGAGCCTCCTTGAACGCAACGGCCTTGGCCGCTATGACATGCATAAGCGGACCGCCCTGGGTTCCGGGAAAAACCCTGCTGTTCACGGTCTTTGCGTGCTCTTCCTTCATCATTACCATGCCGCCTCGCGGTCCCCGAAGGGTTTTATGGGTGGTAGTCGTCACGAAATCGCAGTGGGGCACGGGATCCGAGTGAAGTCCGGCGACCACAAGTCCCGCCGGATGCGCTATGTCCGCCAGCAAAAGCGCCCCGCACTCATCCGCTATGCTTCTGAATTTCGCGTAGTCCACGTCCCTCGGGTAAGCGCTCCAGCCGGCGATTATGAGTCCCGGGGAGTGTTCCAGGGCAAGCTCCCTCACCTCATCGTAATCGATTGTTCCCGTTTCTTTTGAAACCCCGTAGGCAACAACGTTGTAGAGCCGTCCCGAAAAATTAACGGGGTGTCCGTGGGTAAGATGTCCTCCGTGGTCAAGCCTCATGCCCAAGACAGTCTCTCCAGGCTTAAGCGCGGCGAAGAACACGGCCATGTTCGCCTGGGCTCCCGAGTGCGGTTGCACATTAACGGCGTCAGCACCGAAAAGCTCAAGGGCCCTCTCTCGCGCTAGGTCCTCGGCCACGTCAACGAATTCACAACCTCCGTAATAACGCCTTCCTGGGAGACCTTCGGCATATTTGTTAGTAAGCACAGACCCCATGGCCTCCATGACGGCGTCGCTAACGTAGTTCTCAGACGCTATCATCTCGAGTTTCCATTCCTGGCGCTGTGTTTCCATGCGGATAACTTCCGCTATCCGCTCATCAACCGTCTTTAGATGACTCATCTACTCGCCTCGAAACGAAAAAGTATTGTGAAAACGGCTCTCCAGCACCAAGCGCTGTCCTGCGCAACGCCCACGCAATAATGCCGCATCTCGGAAAAAACTGCATGATAATTGTGTAAAGTTAAAGTGAGAAACCACGGGATATTCATCTTTCCCAAGGAAAAGAATACCGAATGCCCCGGCAAACCTCAATTTCGTTACAAATGCCGCTCGGGGGATGGGGAAATCCCTTGGGGGCGGATAAGCCGGGGCGGGGAAACCGCATGTCGAAGACCGCTAAACGAAACGGATACATAGAGATAAAAGGCGCTAGGGAAAACAACCTGAAAAACATAGATGTCCTGATCCCTCAAAACAGGTTCACGGTGGTGACCGGTCTTAGCGGTTCGGGCAAGTCATCCCTCGTGCTTGACACCGTTTACAAGGAAGGGCTCAGGAGGTATATCGACTGCCTTTCAACCTACGCAAGACAGTTTATAGAGAAAGTCGAGCGCCCCGCGATGGACGACATAGAAGGTCTTCCAACCCCGATAGCCATCGAAAGCCGAAACAACGTCATAAATTCCCGTTCCACAGTAGGCACCACAACCGAAATATATGACTACACGAGACTTCTGTTCGCGAAAATCGGAAAAACCCGCTGCCCAGAATGCGGAGAGGAAGTGATGGAACACTCTCCACAGTCCCTAACTCGGCTGCTACTCGAAAAATTCCCAGGGGAAAGAGCCGTCATCTGCTTTGAGACCGAAGAGGGAGCGGATCTTTCACAATATATGAAAAAAGGCTACTCACGCACCTACCGGAACGGAAAGACCCGGGATATGGAAAAAAGCTTGGAGGATCCGGACGCAAAGACCCAGGTAGTCACCGCGAGAACCGTTATAGGAGAACGGTCGAAATCGAGGATTACAGAAGCGCTCGAGGCCGCTTTTTCCGAGAGCAGCCGGGCGCTTGTACACATCGTTTCAGGACAGAGCCTGCGTTTCTCAAGAGAACTTCGCTGTGACCTCTGCGATATTGGGTTTGAAAAACCTACCCCGAACACGTTTTCCTTCAACAGTCCCTACGGGGCTTGCGAACGATGCAGCGGATTCGGAAGAAACCTTGAAATCGATCCCGAACTCCTTGTTCCGGACCCCGCTCTCAGTCTCGCCGAAGGGGCAATAGATCCCTTCACGAAAACTTCCTACAGAAAACAGATGAGAAAGCTGCTCGCCTTCGCCGAGGACGCGGGAATAGATACGGAAAAGCCCTTCTCGGAACTTTCGGCAAGGGAAAAAGATCTTGTGTTAAACGGAGACGAGTACTACTACGGCGTGAAAGGGTATTTCAAAAGGCTTGAGCGGAAAAATTACAAAACCCACATAAGGGTTTTTCTCTCGAGATACCGCTCCGCGTTTACCTGCGAGGACTGCGGGGGAAGCAGGCTCAAGGAAAAAGCCCTCAACGTGCGAATAGAAGGGGAAAGCATATTCCATCTCTCCGAGATGTCCGTAAAGGATCTGAGGTCCTGGTTTGACCGCTTGACCCTGTCCGCTTATGAACTGGAGATCGCCTCCGACATAATAAAGGAAATAAATTCACGGCTGGATTTTCTTATCCACGTGGGGCTTGATTACCTGACCCTCTCAAGGCTCACCCGTACCCTCTCGGGCGGAGAAGCGCAGAGGATAAACCTTGCCTGCCAGATGAGTTCGCGGCTTACCGAGACCCTGTATATTCTGGACGAGCCCTCGATCGGTCTGCACGCAAGAGACATGAACCGGCTCAATTCGCTGATAAGAGAACTCCGGGGAAGAAACAACACCATCATACTCATAGAACACGATCTTGACACCGTAAAGTCCGCAGACTACATAGTGGAACTCGGTCCCCGGGCGGGAGACGGCGGGGGAGAGGTCGTGTATCAGGGGACCCTGAAGAGTTTCCTGCGTTCGGCGAAGAACTCGACCACGAAAAAATACCTCGCAAACGAAAAGAAAATAGAAGTTCCCGGTTCCCGCAGAAAAACCACCGGCAATTCAATAAACGTAATCGGCGCGAGCGAAAATAACCTCAAGAACATAAACATCCGTTTTCCCCTTGGAACCCTCTCGTGCGTAACCGGGGTCTCGGGTTCGGGGAAAAGCTCGCTTGTAAACGACATCCTGCATAACGCTCTCCTAAGAAAATTCAGGAGGAAAGCCGAAAGGGTCGGAAAACACGAACGTATAGAAGGCACAGAGCATATAGACGACGTGATAATTCTTGATCAGGCAAGCATAGGAAGAACCTCGAGATCAAATCCCGTCACTTACATAAAGGTTTACGACGACATACGCAAAATCCTCGCCGGGCACTACCAGGCGAAACTCCGCAAGCTTACCCCATCGCATTTTTCCTTCAACGTGAGGGGAGGCCGCTGCGAGAAATGTATGGGTGAGGGAAGTCACAGGGTCGAGATGCACTTTCTCGCCGACGTCATGGTGACGTGCGAGGAATGCGGAGGAAAAAGGTTTGGAAAAGAGGTTCTGGCCTACAGGTACAAGGGGAAAAACATAGACGACATCCTTAACCTCACTGTCGATCAGGCCATGGGGTTTTTCTCGGGAAACCCGGCCGTTACCAGAAAGCTCAAGATTCTAAAGGATGTCGGATGCGGCTATCTGAGGCTCGGACAGCCCGCAACAACACTGTCGGGAGGAGAGGCCCAGAGGATAAAGATAGCCCGGGAACTCTCAAAAAAAGAAAAAAACAACATCCTCTACATCCTTGACGAACCCACTGTCGGACTTCACATCGACGACATAGGAAAACTCCTCGACGTTCTTAACAGGCTTGTCGACGCCGGTAACAGCGTAATAGTCATAGAGCACAACCTTGAGATGATAAAATGCGCGGATTATGTGGTTGACCTAGGACCTGAGGGAGGAGATAACGGGGGACGCATAGTGGCCTCCGGTACTCCGGAACAGGTTGCTTCGGTAGAAAACTCTTATACCGGAGAGCATCTGAGGCCGCTTCTCGGTTAGCCGGATTATATATTTTTTCGACATGGGGTAGAATAGAACCTTAAAAATAATCTTGTCGGAGAGAAAAAATGCTTGCAGACAGAAAAATACCTTTCAGCGAATCCAAGGAAGAAGAGTGGGAAATTCTTAGACAGAAAACCGAAGGCGGCATAGAGCTTATGCTCGAAGACTCCCAGCGATGGTTCTTGGCCACTACAGAAGGTGACGGAATCAGAATAACTTCCGCAGAGAAAAACGTGCGGCCGCTTGCCGTTCGCGAACCGCCGCTTATCAAGTTCGATGAGTTTAAAAGAGTGGCGGAAATCTATAATGACTCATTCTTCGGCGGCATAGGGGATCTCTCGGCAAGGCTCGAGACTCACCAGTCAAGCCCGAACATGCGGTACCTCTTCATGTTGATTTACTATCTGATCTAGATAGCCCGGAGCAGTAAGTACGTAAAAATCGCCCGCATTCGAGAAAATCACCTAGATCAGGCACTTTGCTGAGCGGAGAACGGCTTAAGAACTTCTTCAGGCTAATTCAAAAAAGCAATTTGAGTTAGCCTGAATTGTCTCTCGCTTCTCACATAACGATTAATAGTAATTTCTCCATGGAACTTATAAAAAAACGCTAAAGCAGCTCTCTCAGGTCACTTAGGTTCGGTAGGCAGGAATTTGGCTCCGGCGGCAGGGCTCGAACCTGCGACCCGATGATTAACAGTCATCTGCTCTGCCAACTGAGCTACGCCGGAACTGTAGAAAATAGAAAAAAGCCAAAGAATAGTTAATTTTATATAGATAAGAAAAACAGTCAACAAACCTAATACCGAGCAAAAATGGCCAGAAAAAAGGAAAAAGAAAAGAAGCCGGAAGAAGTGAGTTCATCTCTTCCCGCACTTTCAAACTCCCTGCAAAGCTATCTGGCGCAGATCAGGGACTACCCTGTTTTGAGCAGGGAAGAAGAGTATGAACTCGCGATGAGGCACAGGGAAACGGGTGATCTTGAGGCTGCCAGAAAACTGATTGTATCAAATCTGAAGTTCGTCGTGCGTATTGCAAACGAATACAAAAACTACAACGTAAACACCTTGGATCTTATCCAGGAAGGCAACATAGGACTCATGAAGGCCGTAAGAGGCTTTGACCCTACAAAGGGATACAGGCTCATTTCATATGCGGTCTGGTGGATAAGGGCTTACATACAGAACCACATAATGAAAACCTGGAGCCTGGTAAAAGTCGGGACGAACCAGTCACAAAGAAAGCTCTTTTACAAACTTAGGTCAACGAAAAACAAAATCGAAGCCACAGGAGCCGAGATGGGGGAGGATATTTACTCCGAGATAGCCAAGGAACTTGACGTGCCGGACAGCCAGGTAATCGAGATGGACCGGATAATGTCCGGAAAAGACCTGTCTCTTGACGCAAACATAGAAGGCAGCACGGAACGTACCTACGTTGACATGTTGGGGGACACGTTTGATCAGGAGCAGTTCCTCGAAGACTCCCAGACCCGCCCGCTTGTGGCCAAGAAGATAAAAGAAGCCTTGGCGAACCTAAAGGACAGGGAAAGATACATTATCGAAAGACGGGTTCTCACTGATTCTCCCGAAACTCTTGAAAAGCTTTCCCGCAAATTCGGCATCTCAAGAGAACGTGTAAGACAGATAGAAAAAAACGCTCTTAACAAGAT
>VXTZ01000035.1 GCA_009837205.1 Candidatus Dadabacteria bacterium
GACTTATCTACGACTGGACAATTAAACTCTCAGGCCCAAAGAGCATCAAAGATTTTCCCGAACACCTGCGTGCAGTGAAGTATCGGGATAAGGAGCGTAACAAGAAATTGGTCTTCATCACGAACAATTTCTCGCTTCCTGCCATTACCATTTGCGAACTGTACAGAAATCGCTGGCATGTTGAGATGTTCTTCAAATGGATCAAGCAGCACCTGAGAATCAAGAGTTTCTACGGAACCTCGGAGAACGCCGTGAAGTCCCAGGTATGGATAGCGGTTTCGGTTTATGTGCTCATAGCCATCATAAAAAAGCGTCTTGGGCTTGAGCATAGTTTCCACACAATTCTGCAGGTTTTGAACCTAACCCTGTTTGAGAAAATCCCGTTAAATCAGCTACTTACGAAAGGACTGGTTTTTCCTGCCGACCCAGAGCATCATAACCAACTGAAATTGTTTGATTAAACGTTGGGACACTAGTGCGTGGGATACTATAAGTAAAAGTCGGAATCAGTTGGAGGTAAAAGCGCATGCATGTAAAAAAAATTGATGATATAGAGAGCGAGGTCTTGGAGTCGGCCAATGGCGTTTCAAGACAGATGCTAATAGGTCCCGATGAGGGTCCTAATTTCTCTATGAGAAAGCTTGTCATCGAACCTGGGGGCGGCATTCCCGCTCATACAAGTGGCGCCGAGCATGAACAGTATGTTCTAGGCGGTACGGCCAGAGTCGGAATCGGGGACCAGGTTTATGAAGTAGCGAAGGGCGACATTGTGTTTATCCCCGCCGGAGAGCTGCACTGGTATGAAGCTTACGGAGAGGAGCCTTTTGAGCTTCTGTCGGTTTTGCCGAATAGAGACAACGAGATGGTTTTCGCAAAATAGCCGCTCCGGAAAAGACAGGAGAGGCTGATGCCCACTCGTTAAGGTCAGCCGGGACTGCATATAATCCCCCTAAATGTCTATGGAATAATCCGTCTTTTCTGTGCTATAATAAAAAAATTATGTATGTAAAGAAAGTTAAAGAAGTAGAGAGTACGATTATCGGAGCAGGGCAGGGTACTTCAAGGCAGGTTCTCATCAGCCCGGAGGAAGGTCCGAACTTCGCGATGAGAAAATTTGTTATGCAGCCCGGGGGTGATATCCCCGCTCATACCAACGCAGTTGAGCATGAGCAGTACGTGCTTGGTGGCAGGGCTCGGATTGGAATTGGAGACGATGTGTATAACGTCGAGAAGGATGACGTAGTCTTTATTCCTGCCGGGGTGCCGCACTGGTATGAAGTTGATGGCGATGAGCCTTTTGAGTTTCTGTGTCTTGTGCCGAATCTTGAAGACAAGATAGAGCTTATAAAATGATCGTACCTGGGCTTATCTGAGTCTTGCGGTGTGTTTGAACTATACGGGAAACAGCAATTGCCGTAAATTACGCTGTGATTGCCTGTTTACCTTGGTCACTTCAGGACTTGCGGGCAATGTAAAAGCCATAGCTGTAATAGTTCCGGTATTTTTCATAGAGCGTGATCTCGTTTGTTTCCGCATCAATGACCTCCTTTGCTTCCTCGGTATTGTGCCTGGCCAGAAATGCATCAAAGCCGCTTCGTAGCGGATCGTAGTAGTTATCAATCCAGCAAGATACAGGCAAAGGGAAATAGCCCTTCAGAATAAATCCTTGTTCCTCAAGCACCCTGATTTTATCCGCGGCGGTGGCAATTTCCGGATATTCATTGTCCCAGTAGGATCTGATTTCATCCGGGCGGCTCTGCGTCAGCCACGTGATTTCAGATGCGGCTAGTATGCCGCCAGATTTTAAGAAGCGTTTGAAATAGGTAACGCTTTTTTTGAAGCCCATGTTGTAAACTGCGCCCTCGGCCCATATGGCATCAAGGCTTCCTTCTTCAAACGGCAGGTCGTCCATGGAACAGGCCAGTGTTCTGATCTTGTCGGCCAGTCCTTGTTTCTCAGCATTGGTCGTCAGCACACTCAGAAATTCAGGGAACAGATCAACGGCTGTGATGTTGGCATTCAGATTTTCCGCCAGCACCAACGTTGAGGCTCCGGTTCCGCACCCTATATCGGCAACCCGCAGTATCTCGGAAGCACAGGATAAACCCGACAGGGTTATCGCCATTTTCGTTTGCTCTTCGCTTCCCGGACCCTGCCGGTCGTTGCTCTTGTGCAAGTCAATCAATAATTCCCAGTTCATCTCTAATTCCGCATTCTGATTTCTCTTGCAATTGAGGTTAGTACCAATCTCTGGCTTTTGAAATTATACCGTCAGGGGCGTAAGAAATTCGTTTCAAGTCAATGGCGGAGAGAGTGGGATTCGAACCCACGAGGGAGCGTAAACCCCCTACACGCTTTCCAGGCGTGCACCTTCGGCCACTCGGTCATCTCTCCGTGCAGTTTTCTGTTCTAATGACGCTACGGAACTGTCGTTTTTTCGGGAGTTTCATAAACAATTTTCCGCAGTTTGTGAAAAACCCTCTCTAGTTTAACAAGAGAATCGGGGTTTGTTAAACTATCAAAATGCCAGAGAAATGGAAGCTTCAAAAGAGCACTCCACTCAATGACTACAGAATTTTTTCGACGAAAAAGAAAAGCACCGTCTCGCCCAAAGACGGTACCGTCCACGACTTCTACGTAATGGACGCTCCCGACTGGGTTAACATTATCGCCGTTACGCCAGCCGGTGAAATCGTTTTGATAAGGCAGTTTCGCCACGGCACCGGAGAGATCACGCTCGAGATCCCGGGCGGAATGATCGATCCGGGGGAAAGTCCTGCTGAGTGCGCGCGCAGGGAGCTCCTTGAGGAAACTGGGTTCACCTCCACTCAGTGGGAGCAAATAGGGTGCGTCAGGCCGAACCCGGCTTTTATGTCAAACTCCTGTTATACCTTCCTTGCATCCGGGTGTGAGCGGACGTCGGAACCGTCTTTTGATACTACGGAAGACATAGAAACCCTGCTTGTCTCTCCGCAGGAAATAAAACGATACATAAGGGAAGGCACCATAGATCACTGCATAGTGATAGCGGCGTTCGGGTTTTACTTTCTCAGGGAGTGATCCTGTTGATTTCTCCGGTTTTAGCGAGAATAATAGTCCCCTATCTTAAGGGCGGGTGGCGGAATAGGTAGACGCGACGGCCTCAAAAGCCGTTGGGCTTTAGCCCGTGAGGGTTCGATTCCCTCTCCGCCCAGAAAAAAGCTTCCGCTTTCCTCTCTCCAACCCCCCGTATCCTCAGTACCTGGCCATTTCCGAGTCGTACTTCTCAGCCCACTCGTCTATGCCGCCCTTCAGGTTCTTAACCTTGCTGAAACCCTGCTCGGCAAGGAAAGTCGCAGCCTTCATGCTTCTCCCACCGTGGTGGCAGTGAATGACTATGTCGTCCTTGGGATCAAGCTCGTCCGTCCTGTCCTTGAGTTCGCCGAGGGGAATAAGCCTTGAGCCCTCGATGTTGCATATCTCGTACTCATGGGGCTCCCTCACGTCGATCAGAACGAAGTCGGCCTCGTTTTCCTTGATAGAGCTGAATTCCTCAACGGTTATCTCCTCAACCTTGGGTTTTTCCTCTTCAACCTCTTCGCCTCGGCCGATACCGCAGAACTCCTGGTAGTCTATGAGTTCGGTCACGGTCGCGTTCTCGCCGCAGACGGGGCAGTTGGGATCTTTTCGGAGCTTCAGTATCCTCGGCTCCATGTTAAGGACGTCAATGAAAAGAAGCCTTCCTATAAGGGGCGTTCCCTCGCCGATTATAAGCTTTACGACCTCTGATGCCTGAATGGTTCCCACAACTCCGGGCAGTATTCCCAGTACTCCTCCTTCGGCGCAGCTTGGCACCAGTCCCGGGGGAGGGGGCTCCGGATAGAGACACCTGTAGCAGGGGCCTCTTTTCGCGTCGAACACGCTTACCTGACCCTCGAACCTGAAGATGCTTCCGTAGACGTTTGGAATTCCGAGGAAAACGCAGGCGTCGTTTGTGAGATACCTCGTGGCGAAATTGTCCGTTCCGTCGACGACCACGTCATAGTCTTTCATTATGTCCATGGCGTTGTCCGAATTCAGCATCTCGTTATAGGTAACGATATTGGTATCGGAGTTAAGCTCAAGGAGTCGGTCCCTTGCGGATTCCACCTTGGGAGTGCCAACGGTCTTCTCGCTGTGGATCACCTGCCTTTGCAGGTTGCTGAAATCCACAACGTCGAAGTCCAGTATTCCCAGTGTGCCGACCCCCGCGGCCGCGAGGTATAGAGCAAGCGGAGACCCGAGCCCTCCGGCGCCGATACAGAGGACCTTTGCGTTTTTGAGTTTTTTCTGTCCCTCAATGCCGACTTCGGGCATTATAAGGTGCCTGCTGTACCTAGTTATCTCCTGATTGCTCAAGTCCATTTTGAATACCTTCCTTGCGATCTAAAATATTCAGACAGTAAAGTTAGTACATGATTTGCGTATTTTCAAACCGCAAACGCAACTTTCCCGTCAGTTAAAAACCGGGATTTTTCCCTAGGAAACAAAATAACCGGATTCTGAATTCCCTTAGGAAGTCTTTATTACGTTTGTTGCGGTGGGTCCTTTTTTACCTTGAGTGATCTCAAAGGTTACTTCGTCACCTTCATTGAGAGTCTTGTAACCCTCGCCCTCAATAGCGGTGTAATGAACAAAAACATCATCCTGTACTTCGCTGGATGTTATAAATCCATAGCCTTTGGAGCTATTAAACCATTTTACAGTTCCCTGCATTATAATACCTACCTCTAAATTAATATTTGCGGGATTATTCCACACCTCTATTGCTTTGTCAAACTGTATCTCCCCCGTCTCCAGAGAAAATCCTGGGTACGGAGGAGTCCATACAGTAGTTCTCAAAGTGTTTCGCTGTATACCTGCGTGGATCTTAAATCCGCGCGAAGCGAACTCTTAAGCAGGCACAACGTTTGTTGCGGTGGGTCCTTTTTTACCTTGAGTGATCTCAAAGGTTACTTCGTCACCTTCATTGAGAGTCTTGTAACCCTCGCCCTCAATAGCGGTGTAATGAACAAAAACATCATCCTGTACTTCGCTGGATGTTATAAATCCATAGCCTTTGGAGCTATTAAACCATTTTACAGTTCCCTGCATTATAATACCTACCTCTAGAAATTTAATATCCGCGGGATTATTCCAGACCTCTATCGCTTTGTCAAACAGAATTTTTCCTTTTCCAGGAAGAATTCTAGGTTAGGAGGAAACTATATAGTGGTTCTCAGAACTTTTCGCAGTATAATTACGTGCATCTCAAATCCGCACAAAGCGGATTCTTAAGCAGGTATAAAATCAATGGAAGACAGGAAGAAAAAAAGAATCTACATTTTCTGCATAGTGCTGTTTCTGCTCGGAGGGGGGCTTTTCTTTTATAACGTAGTAAAAAGTTTCACGGGGCTCGGCGCGACGCTTAACGAATACACTTTTCCGGGAAGCCACTCAATCAGGCTTGAGGAAAAGGGGCTTTATTCAATCTACCACCAGTACAAGAGCGCTTTCGAGGAAGGAGAGGCAAGCGGGGACTCCGTCGATGAGAACTCGATAGTCGTTTACCTGAGAAAAGCTTCCGACGCGGAAAACGTGGAACTCAATGTGCCCGATTCTAAGAAAAGGTACAGTTACATGGGAAAGAGAGGAGTGAAGATATTCGAGTTCGAAAACCCCGGGCCGACAGGTTACGTGATCCAGTCTTTTACAAGTGTCACCTCGCAAACACCCCGGTACACATTGGTTGTTGAGCACGGGTTCGAGATAACAAGGCTCAAGGGGATACTTATTTCCCAGGCGTTTTTGCTTGCACCGACCCTTTTCGCGATAATACTTTTCATGCGCACCTACATAAGGAGCTGACCGCGGCCGATGTTCAGAGACGTAAAATCCCAGGTTCTCGCTTTCGATGTAGAGTGGGTTCCCGATCCCGAGTCGGGAAAGGTGGCGTACGAACTTCCCAAAGACATGTCCGACGGCGAGGTGATCGAGTTCATGTGGGAGCAGGGCGGGGCGACCGAGGAAGAGCCGATGCCGTTTCTCAAGACGGTCCTCTCGAAAATAGTGTCGATCTCGATGGTCTTCCGGGAATCTGATAGGGACGGTGCTACGGCAAGACTCAAACTCCACTCCATTCCGTCAATTCCTACATCGGACGAAGACTGCTCGGAGAGAAGAATCATAGAGGACTTTTTCAAGATTCTCGACAAGTACCACCCGCAGCTTGTGGGGTACAACACATCGGGGGCAGACATACCGATTCTCGCGCAGAGAATGATCAAGCACGGACTTTACGGAGGTTTTTTCACGCAGAGACCTAACAGACCTTGGGAAGGAGCCGATTTTTTCGCCCGCGGAAGCGACTGGAACGTCGATTTGATGCGTTGCGTAAGCGCGTGGGGGAAGGGCACCCCGTCTCTTCACGAAATATCGGTTGTAAGCGGAATCCCGGGCAAGATGGAGGGGGTGGATGGAAAGCAGGTTGCTCCGATGTGGCTTGAGGGAAGGCTCGACGAGATAGTCGCCTATAACGAGTGCGACGCTCTTACTACCTATCTTCTGTGGCTCAGGATGGCCCACTCGATCGGACACTTCGATTCAGAACAGTACGCAGAGGAACAGCGCCTGCTTCGCGACATGATAAAGCAAGAGGCTGAGAGCCCCGAAAGGCGCCGGCATCTTCTGGCTTACCTCTCAAAGTGGGAGAGCCTGAGCGGGGTAGGGGCGGATGAATAAACAGCCCGACAGCCGTGACATTGCCGTCCTTTCCTTCTACAAGTTCGTTGATCTTGACGGCCTTTTCGAAATAAAGAACTCCCTGCTCTCGCTTTGTGAGAAAAACGGTATAAACGGCACCTTTATTCTTGCCCCTGAGGGAATAAACGCCACCGTGGCGGGTTCCCGGGAGGGCATAGACGGGCTTATTGCCTATCTTGAGAGCGACACCAGGCTCTCGGGCGCACAGTACAAGCTTAGTTACAACAAAAAAAGCCCATTTCACCGGCTTAAGGTGAAATTCAAAAAAGAGCTGGTCCCTATGGGCGTAAGCGGCATAAAGCCGCAGCGTCTCTCGGGGCAGCGCATACCGCCCGAGCAGTGGAACGAGCTTATAAGCCGTCCCGACGTGCTACTTATAGATACGAGGAACGATTATGAGAACCGTGTCGGAACCTTCAAGAGGGCCGTTAATCCCGAGACGGAGCACTTCAGGGAGTTTCCCGAGTACGTGAGGAAAAACCTCGACCCCGCGGAGCACAAGGAGGTTGCGATGTTCTGCACGGGCGGGATAAGGTGCGAGAAAGCGACATCCTATCTTCTCGAGCGGGGATTTCAGCGGGTGTACCAGCTTGAAGGAGGGGTGCTTTCCTACCTCGAGCGGGTTCCACGCGAGCAGAGTCTCTGGGAAGGGGAGTGTTTCGTATTTGACGACCGCACTTCGGTCGGCCACGACCTTTCTAGGGGGATCTGGAGCACGTGCAGAAACTGCAGGGCCCCGGTATCTCCGGAGGACAGGGAGTCCGAGGAGTTCCGTGAGGGAGTATCGTGCCCCCGCTGCCACGCAAAGCTTACTCCTGAGAGGATTTCATCGCTTGAGGAAAGACAGAAGCAGATGAGGCTTGCCAGAGAGAGAAACCGCAAACATCTCGGGGCAGTAATAAAAAGAGGGAGTGCGAAACGGGCGCAGGGTTAATCTCGGGCTTCGAGCTCGTCCTTTAAGATCTTGTAGTCTATGCTGTCGACAAGAGCTTTCCAGCTCGCTTCCACTATGTTGTCGGAAACCCCCACCGTGCTCCATCTCTTCTCCCCGTCTCCCGATTCCACAAGCACCCTTACCACGGAGTCGGTACCGCCCGACCTCGAAACTACTCTTACCCTGTAATCTAGTAGCCGCAGGGTCTTAAGCCCGGAAAAAAATTTCTCAAGCGATTTCCTCAGGGCCCTGTCTATCGCACTCACGGGGCCGGTTCCCCTTGCCACCGTATATTCCGTGACGCCGTTTACCTGGACTTCCGCGGTGGCCTCCGAGAGCGGTTCCTCGTCTGCTTCCCGCTTTTCGACCAGTGTCCGGGTGTTTTTCAGGTAGAACCGCTTTTTGTATGTTCCGAGGGTTTTTCTCAGCAGCAGTTCAAAAGACGCGTCCGCCCCTTCGAACTCGTAACCCTGGTTCTCGAGAACCTTAAGTTCGTTCAGTATCTCAATGATCCTTTCGTCCTTGGGGTCTATTTCCACTCCCAGTTCCTGCGCCTTATAAGCTATGTTGGCTCGTCCGGAGAGGTCAGAGACCAGCACCCGCCTCCTGTTGCCGACGCTCTGGGGCTCTACGTGCTCGTAGGTGTCTGAATTCTTCATTACGGCGCTTACGTGGATTCCCCCTTTGTGAGCGAAGGCACTCTCACCGACAAATGCCTGCTTC
Source organism: Candidatus Dadabacteria bacterium (assembly GCA_009837205.1). Lineage (NCBI taxonomy): Bacteria > Pseudomonadati > Thermodesulfobacteriota > Candidatus Dadabacteria > Candidatus Dadabacteria bacterium. The sequence goes on from VXTZ01000035.1 coordinate 8,417, forward strand.
TTGAGAGGTGCAAGATTGGTGAGCTCATGAATGAAGTGGGACACGGAATAGAGTTTCCTCAGGTTTTTCTTGGAAAGGGATTTCATCCCGAGCTTTAGGGCGATATTCGGTATTATGGCGCAGAGATTGGCGTTTCCGCATCGCTCCCCGTACCCGTTCATGGTTCCCTGGACCTGGGACGCTCCCTCCCTTACGGCGTAAAGGGTGTTAGCGACCCCGACCTCGCTGTCGTTATGGGTGTGTATTCCTAGGCTCGGGTTATCGAACATGCCGTTAACTTCCCTTATGGCGCCCTCGACGTCCCAAGGCATGGAGCCGCCGTTTGTGTCACATAAAACGACCGTGTCGACCCCCGCCCCGTAGGCGGTCTCAAGAACCTTCGCCGAGTACTCGGAGTTTCTCTTCCAGCCGTCAAAAAAATGCTCGGCGTCAAAAAACACCTTGTCCACGTGGCGTTTCAGGTACTCGATCGAGTCATGTACGAGCTCGAGGTTCTCTTCAAGCTCTATTTTTAGAGCTTCTGTGACCTGGAAGTCCCAGCTTTTCCCGACGATCGTCACGACCGGGGTTTCGGCCTCCAGAAGTGCCTGTATGCTAGCGTCTTCCTCGCAGCTTTTCCTTGCGCGTCTTGTGCTTCCGAAAGCCGCGACGCTCGCGTTTTTAAGCCCCAGTTTCTTCGCTTCCTCAAAATACCCCTTGTCCCTCTCGTTAGAGCCGGGCCATCCGCCCTCAATGTAATGCACCCCGAGGTCATCCAGTCTTTGCGTTATCCGGATCTTGTCGTGTATGGAAAAGGATATGTTTTCCCCCTGGGTTCCGTCACGCAGGGTCACGTCGTATATCTCAACGGTTCTCGATTTACTCATTGGTTTTTCCAAGATTAAAAGCGTCGTGAAGGGTTCTTACTGCGGTCTCCGTATCTTTTTCCTCAAGCACGCAGGAGATTTTTATTTCCGAAGTGCTTATCATCATAATGTTAATTCCCTCGTTTGCAAGCGTCTTGAACATGTGCGAAGCCACTCCGGAGTGGGTCTTCATCCCCACTCCCACCAGGGAGACCTTGGAGATAAGGTTGTCAGAGAGAACCTGCTTTCCCCCTAGCTCCCGGGCCATCTTCTCAGAGAGTTCTATTGATTTCTTGAAATCCGACTTGGGCACGGTGAACGTGAGATCGGTAAACCCTTCCGTGCTAACGTTCTGAACGATCATGTCGACCACTATGTTATTGTCCGCAAGCGACGAGAAAAGCTTGGCCGCTATGCCGGGCTGATCGGGCACCTGGGTCACGGTGATCTTAGCCTGATCCCTGTCGTAAGAGACTCCCGATACTAGAACTTCTTCCATGGATTTCATAACTTTTTCCTCATCCAAGACCCACGTTCCTTCGTCCTCGGGCCTCGGAGTTGACTTAACATGTATAGGCACTTTAAATTTTTTTGCAAATTCCACCGCGCGGGCCTGAAGCACCTTGGAGCCCAAAGACGCCATCTCGAGCATCTCGTCATAGGAGATACAACTGAGTTTTCTTGCGTCAGGACAGATCTCGGGATCCGTGGTGTATACCCCGTCCACGTCATCCTTGTAGAGTTCGCACGCGTCGGCTCCCATCACGGCCGCGAGCGCCACCGCGGTCAGGTCGGAGCCTCCCCGCCCGAGCGTGGTAAGATTCCCGTTCTCGTCGACTCCTTGGAATCCCGCTACTACGACCGCCTTTTTTTCACCTAGGGCAACACGGATGTTCCTGTCGTCAATCGACTTTATCTTCGCCTTGGAGTAAATGTTGTCGGTGGTGATCCTTATCTGGTGTCCCTGAAAAGATATTGCGTCCTGCCCAAGCGATTTTATCGTCATCGCCACAAGGCCGGAAGATACCTGCTCCCCGCTTGAGGTTATAACGTCAAACTCCCTTTCATCGGGAGGGTCCATTATCTCTTTTGCGAGGCCGACCAGCCTGTCGGTTTCGCCCGCCATGGCGGAAACCACCGCTATCACGTCGTTTTTCTTCTTTTTCGTTGCTACTATGTGCTCGGCTACGCGCCTTATTTTCTCGATGCTAGCAACGCTTGTTCCGCCGTATTTCTGAACGACAAGAGCCATTTTCCCTTACCTGCAACCTTTATTGTTCTCGATTCCTCATCCCCTTGGGGCGGGAATTGGATATCAATTATAACAGCGTTTCCCGGTAATACATCCCGCACCTTGTCCGCCCATTCCACGACGGAAACTCCGTCTCCGTAGAAAAATTCCTCATAGCCCGTATCCTCGAACTCTGCGCCGCCAGACAGCCTGTAGACATCGAAGTGAAAAAGAGGCACGCTGCCTTCGTAGCAGTTCATTATGACGAATGTGGGGCTGTTGGGTTCCTCCTCTATTCCCAGGCCGCGGGCAAGACCCTTGGCGAAAACCGTTTTTCCCGCCCCAAGATCTCCCGTGAGTCCCACTACGGAGCCCCGGGGTATGAGTTTCCCCATTATCTCGCCGCAAAGCATAGTCTGCTCGGGTTTGCTCACTTCTAGTAGGAATGCGGGGTCCATGGGAACTACCTTACCGTGGCGAAATGCCTTTCTTCCGTGGACGAGATGACGGAATTTCTTGAAGCGGGGATTTTACGCGATATTTCGGAGGCGGTAAAGCCCGCGGTGCCCGTTTCATCTAAAAGAAGGTCGGCCGCGTGGCCGTGTAAGAAAACGCCGAGCAGGCAGGACTGAAGGGGGTCGTATCCCTGGGCTGCGAGTCCCCCGATTATTCCCGTAAGCACGTCTCCGGTTCCGGCCGTGGCCATGGCGGAATTTCCGGTTGGGTTTATGAACACCTCCCCGCCGGGGGTAGAGACAACTGTTCTCGCCCCCTTAAGAACGACGTAGCAGCCGTATTTTTCGGAAAAACGGGTCGAGATCCCGACGCGGTCATCCTGCACCTGTTTTGTTCTTACGTCGCAGAGCCTTGCCATTTCCCCGGGGTGCGGAGTTATTACCGCGGGAATTTTTGTTTTCCTTAGAATCTCGGGGTCCTTTGAAATTATGTTAAGAGCGTCGGCATCGAGCGTGACCGGCACTTCGCACTGGGTTATCACCTTCTCAAGAAACTTCCCTGCGCTTTTGGAGGTCGATATCCCGGGGCCGACGGCAAGCGCCGTCTTTTTCCCTTCAAGTTCCCGGAGCACCTCTTCGTAGGCGTCGGGATGGAAGGTTCCGTCCTTTGAGTCCTTAAGCGAAACGGACATTACCTCAGTTGTTTTTTCCTCAACAGCTGAGGATATGCTTTTTGGAACCCCTAAGGTTACGAGTCCGCTTCCGGCGCGAAGTGCTGCTTCAGCGGAGAGGACCGCAGCCCCGCTTTTTCCCGGAGAGCCTGCGAGCACGAGAAGATGTCCGTAGGTTCCCTTGTGTGAATCGGCGGCCCTTTTTTTAATGAGGCCACGGCATTTTTGAAACGTGAGAAGCTCAAGGGGAAGATCCTCCCAAAGCGTCTTGGGGATTGTTATGTCCGTTATGCAGAGTTTTCCCGAGTAATCCACTCCCGGGTGAATGCACATCCCGAGTTTCGCCGGGGCGAAAGTGACGGTAACGTCGGCCTGCACCGCTGCCCCGAGAGGCCGCCCCGTATCGGCGTCAAGTCCCGAGGGTATGTCGACGGAAATGCGCCGAGCGCTCTGGCGGTTTATGAATTTTATGAGCTTCTCGTAAAATCCTTCCACATCTCTGTCGAGCCCGGTACCGAAGATGGCGTCGACTATGACTTCCGTGTCTTTTATCCTGGGAAGTTTTCCGCCGAGCTCCCTTACGTCGGCTTCGATCTCGAGAAGCGAGTCGAGGTTCGTTTTCGCGTCACCCCTGTAGCGTTCCTTCTTCTCCGCGATGTGGACGCTTACTTCTTTTCCCGAGGAAATAAGATGGCGCGCGATTACAAAACCGTCCCCGGCGTTATTTCCGGCGCCGCAGATAACTGCCATTTTCTTTGCGGAGGGACACTCGGCGAGGATGACCGACGCCACGGCTCTTCCGGCGTTCTCCATCAGCACGACGCCCGGAACTCCGAATTCCTCAATCGTCCTTCGGTCTATTTCCCTTGAGATCTGCTTGGTTGAGAGTTTCATGGTTCTCTGGAGCTGGTCCCCCGGATTTGCCTATTTCCCCATACCGCCTGCTCCGGTGGGTCTTGTATCTCCGAGGTTTTCTATATGCGCGCTGATGAATTCCTCGGCGTGATCAAAGCAGAAATAGTAGGAAAGAAGAGTGCTGCCGCTTCGGTTAACCGTGATCAACTGGTAGTGGCGACTGCAGATATCTATTCCGCACCTGACGCACTGCTTGATCTGGTTTCTTTCTCCCGAAAGTTCGCATTGCTCCCCTCCGGGACTTACGTGATCACACTGGTAGATTTCAACTTCTATTGTTTTTACCGACAAGTGCTTTACCTCCCCTTGGTTTCTTCATTAATTATACAGTTTTGCGTAGGTGTTTGGTAAATCACGCGGATAATTTATAATAGACGGGAAGGATAGAGTTGATGATACATCCAAGACAGGCCCTAAACGGCACATTAAAGTATTTCTACATAAAGGCCACCGGAAGGCCGAAACTCCTCAATCTTGAGATAACAAAGCTTTGCAACGCCCGCTGCGATTTCTGCGACTACTGGCAGACAAAACACGAAGAGCGTCTTTCTGACTACACTCCCGTAATAAAGAAAATAAACCCCCTCGTCACGGTAATCACGGGCGGGGAGCCCATGATCAGAAAGGATCTTCCCGATATCGTGAGACAGATAAAGGGATGCTCCATATTCATTTTCACTTCCATGGTCACCAAGGGAGATTTCCTTACCGAGGACAAAACTGAAGAGCTTTTCGACGCGGGGATGGATCAGATCGCCGTTTCCCTTGATTTTCCGGGCGAAAAACACGACACATACAGAGGCATTCCGGGTCTCTGGAAAAAGCTGTCAGAAACCCTGCCCGAGCTGGCTGAGCGGTTTCCCGACAAAAGCCTCGTGCTTAACACCATAATAATGGAAGACAATCTCGACGAGGTGGTCGAGATAGCGAAGAAGGCCAGGGAGTGGGGCATAGCCATATCTTTCAGTTCCTACTCGGTCATGAAAACCAACAACGAAGACCACTTCGTGAAAAGGGAAGCTCTCTCAAAGGTAAGTGACCTTGTAGAGGAACTGATCGCGCTTCGAAAGAAGTGGAAGGGAACGATACTCTCAACCGAGTACTACCTGAGGGAAATCCCGGGCTATTTCGAGAGGGGAAGCGTTCCCGACTGCCTGGCCGGCATCAATCAGATACACGTTACCCCGAGCGGACACTTAAAACGCTGCTCCGAGATGCCCGTAGCCGCCCACTACAGCGATTACAAACCGGATCTTTACGAAAAAACCAAGTGCACTTCCTGCTGGTACAGCTGCAGGGGGGAGACCCAGAGCCCGGCGAACGTCAAAAGGGCCATGGAATACATGGGAATTTATATTTAGCCCGGACGTTTAGAGTCCTTTTCGATACTCTCTGTGTGTTTAATCTGATTACGCCTTTGTCGGACTTGGTTGAATTGTAGGCGAAGGATACGTGATCAATAACCTCTCTACGGTGTTTTTGCCCCTTGCAGCTTCTGGGCGGCTTTATCAAAAGTGTAGGGACCGAAAAATAAACCGCCCTGTGTTTTGTCGCAAGTCCGGAAATGATTTTCTAGCACCCCTTCGTACTTAGACCTGCGTTCAAGTTCAGACTGCCGTCTTGTACATTCGTTCCATCACCTTGACAATATCCGGGGCCCCGGAAAGGGACTGATCCACAGCCTGCGCCACAAGGTGATCAGGAATGCCATGCATAGCTTCGGCAATCGGCCCGGCTATCGCCGCCAGTGTGTCGGAGTCGCCTCCTAGAGAGATAGCGTTTCGAACGGCGTCTTCAAAACTTGTTGATTCAAGTGCGCACGTGATGGCTTCGGGAACGGTTTGTTGGCAGGTGTTGCTGTAGGAATATCCGGATCGGATATCATCAACTGCCTTGGAGAGATCGTATTCGTATTCGCGCTCGATGGTCTTGCGTATGTCCTTCGGTTCGTATTTCTGAAAGGCAAGCCAGATGGCGTGCGTCGCTGCCCTCGCTCCCTTCATGCCCTCGGGGTGGTTGTGAGTGATCCTGGTTACCCGGTCGGTGGCCGCAAGCGCCTCTTCGAGCGGATGGCTCCGGTTAAGGAAGGCAGCCGGCGACACCCGCATTACCGCTCCATTTCCATAGCTGTGATACGGCTGGGGATCAGGGCTCGCAATCCAGTTTCTGAACATGGTGCCGTAGCCACGATTCGGATGGTTCCGGCCCCATCGCTGCAGGGTGGGCGCGGCGGGCAGGTTGTCAAGGAGTATCTCCGCGACCGCTGCGGTACACACCGAGTCGTCGGTGTAAAAACAGTTGTTTTGTAAGAGCTCAACCTCCTCTGTCTCGAAGGGTACGAATAAATAGACCGAACCCGCGATATCTCCAATTATGGCTCCCCACATAGTGTTGCCTCCTGTCCGTGCTCTTTCCCGCTTTGCCCGACTACGCGCCACCAGTTTTCACGAAGCAGGAAAAAAGGCAGCGTTTCTTCAGGGACTGGTATCAGGTTCTCTGTGCTTTCCAGTCGGTGCCGCCCGGGCGGTCTTCAAGCACGATTCCCTTGGAACTTAGGTAGTCCCTTATTTCATCGGCCTTTTTCCAGTTCTTTTCCTCTCTGGCCGAGTTTCTCTCCTCTATCAGCTTTTCTATCTCAAAAGGATCTATGTCTGAGAGGTTGGCGGTGGACTTTCTTTTCTCCATGTACTCGGCCGGTTCCTCTGAGAGGACTCCGAGCACTCCGCATATCTCCTTTATCTTCTCAAGCGCTAGGGACGCGCTTTGAGTCTTTCCCACCGAATCAAGCGACCTGTTAATCGAGCGTATCAGATCAAAAAGGCTTCCCACCACGTCGGCAGTATTGAAGTTGTCGCTCATCGAGGAGTGAAAATCCTCCTCGAACTTCCTGATCGAACCCTCAAGTGCGGGGTCGGAGCCCTTGGCTTCCCGTGCCTCTGCGGCTCTCAGCAGGGCGAGGTATATTCTCTCAAGCGCAGCCTCGCTGTCATGCATACTTTTTTCCGAGAAATCAGCGGGGTTCTGGTAGTGGTGCGAGAGGAAGAAGAGCCTTATGGCCTCCGGGGACCATCTCTTTGTTGCCTCAGAAAGCGTGAAGAAGTTCCCCAGGGACTTTGACATCTTCTCCTTGTTTATTCTTATGAGACCGTTATGAAGCCAGTACTTTGCAAACGGCTCTCCGGAGGCGGCCTCCGACTGGGCTATCTCGTTTTCGTGGTGCGGGAAGATGAGGTCCTTTCCCCCTCCGTGTATCTCGAAATTCGTTCCCAGATACTCCATGCTCATAACGGAGCACTCTATGTGCCATCCGGGCCTTCCGTCTCCCCATGGGCTTTTCCAGGCAGGCTCGCCGGGTTTTGATTCCTTCCAGAGCGCGAAATCAAGGGGGTCTTCCTTTTCCTCGTTTACGTCTATTCTCACGCCTTCGAGCATGTGATCAAGCGACCTGCAGGAGAGCTTTCCGTAGTCCGGGAATTTTCTTACGGAGAAAAAGACGTTGTTGCCCGAGCGGTAAGCGAAGCCCTTTTCCATTATCTTCTCTATGAGCGCTATTATCTGCTCCAGATGCTCGGTTACCCGGGGCTCGACGTCTGGAGTCTCAACCCCTATCGAAGCCATGTCCTCTCTGTATTCCTTTATGTACTTCTCGGATATCTCATCGCAGCTTACACCTTCCTGGTTTGAACGGGTTATTATCTTGTCGTCTATGTCGGTGTAGTTCCTCGCGAATAGCACGTCGTAGCCGGCGTATCTGAGAAATCTCTGTATCACGTCAAAAGATACCGCCGAGCGGGCGTGTCCCAGATGAGCGGAGTCATACACCGTGGGACCGCAGACATACATACGGATCTTGTCTCCCTCAAAGGGAATGAGATCTTCTTTTTTCTGCGAGAGGGAATTGTAGATTTTTATCTTGGGAAGTTTTTTTTGCATGTTTTCGGGGAGACCGTAGCGGGGTTTCTCTGTCCCGCGGTATTTTCGAAAGGAAAATTCTACGTATTCGTTCCCTAAATTCAAGAGGAGGGCGCACGTGCGCAAGGCGATCGGGGCTCTTTTCTCAAAATCTGGGCAAAGAAGGCGGATTTTTGCCCCTTTCCAGCGGTTTTTTCTTCAAAGTGAAAAAAAAGCTTGCCAAAGCAAAACCGTCCGTTAGTATGATGGCTCACCTTCATTTTTTTGTTTGAAGTTGTTTTGTTTTTCTTGTTCTTTTTAAATTGACAATTTCCGGTGGGTGAGTACTATATTCTACCCATTTTGATAACTTGATCTTTGAAAATTTAATAGCAGATGATAGCGGGCGAACTAGAGCAGTATCCGTAAATTCTTTTAAATTCTTATGAAGAGTTTGATCCTGGCTCAGAGCGAACGCTGGCGGCACGCCTAACACATGCAAGTCGAGCGAGAAAGTGACTTCGGTCGCGAGTAAAGCGGCGAACGGGTGAGTACAACGTGGATAATCTACCCTAGGGTCTGGGACAACCCCGAGAAATCGGGGCTAATACCGGATAAGACCACAGTATCCAAGGATACAGCGGTAAAAGATTTATCGCCTTTGGATGAGTCCACGCCCCATCAGGTAGTTGGTAAGGTAAAGGCTTACCAAGCCTAAGACGGGTAGCCGGCCTTAGCGGGTGAACGGCCACATGGGGACTGAGACACGGCCCTGACTCCTACGGGAGGCAGCAGTGGGGAATATTGGGCAATGGGCGAAAGCCTGACCCAGCGATGCCGCGTGAGGGATGAAGGCCTTCGGGTTGTAAACCTCTGTCAGGAGGGACGATGGGACACTTGTGTCTTGACGGTACCTCCAGAGGAAGCCCCGGCTAACTCCGTGCCAGCAGCCGCGGTAATACGGAGGGGGCAAGCGTTGCTCGGAATTACTGGGCGTAAAGGGTCCGCAGGCTGTCAGGCAAGTTGGTTGTGAAATCCCAAGGCTTAACCTTGGAATTGCATCCAAAACTGCCTGACTAGAGTCCAAGAGAGGTTGGCGGAATTCCCGGTGTAGCGGTGAAATGCATAGATATCGGGAGGAACACCAGAGGCGAAGGCGGCCAACTGGCTTGGTACTGACGCTCAGGGACGAAAGCGTGGGTAGCAAACCGGATTAGATACCCGGGTAGTCCACGCCCTAAACGATGGATGCTAGGTAGGGGGAATTTAATTCTCCCTGCCGTAGTTAACGCATTAAGCATCCCGCCTGGGGAGTACGGTCGCAAGGCTGAAACTCAAAGGAATTGGCGGGGGCCCGCACAAGCGGTGGAGCACGTGGTTTAATTCGATGCTAAGCGAAAAACCTTACCAAGACTTGACATGTTAACTTAAGCCTATACGAAAGTATGTGGTGGTTCCGGGCTTGCCCGGAACAGTTATCACAGGTGCTGCATGGCTGTCGTCAGCTCGTGCCGTGAGGTGTCCGGTTAAGTCCGGTAACGAGCGCAACCCCTATCTTTAGTTGCCATCACTTCGGGTGGGCACTCTGAAGAGACTGCCAGCGACAAGCCGGAGGAAGGTGGGGACGACGTCAAGTCATCATGGCCCTTACGTCTTGGGCTACACACGTGCTACAATGGCTAGTACAATGGGTCGCAAACTCGCGAGGGTGAGCCAATCCCATCAAAGCTAGTCTCAGTTCAGATTGCAGGCTGCAACTCGCCTGCATGAAGTTGGAATCGCTAGTAATCGTGGATCAGCATTGCCACGGTGAATACGTTCCCGGGCCTTGCACACACCGCCCGTCACACCACGAAAGTCGGTTCTGCCCGAAGTAGCTGTGCTAACCTTCGGGAGGCAAGTTCCTAAGGTAGGGCTGGTAATTGGGGTGAAGTCGTAACAAGGTAGCCGTAGGGGAACCTGCGGCTGGATCACCTCCTTTTTCACGGAGATATCTGTCTCTTTTTCGCTCGTCATCTGCTTTTTACGAAAAAGTATTTCCTGCGCTTATAAAGCAACAGGGGGCCTATAGCTCAGCTGGTTAGAGCGCACCCCTGATAAGGGTGAGGTCGTTGGTTCAAATCCAACTAGGCCCACCAGTAGGGGGTGTAGCTCAGTTGGGAGAGCGCCTGCTTTGCAAGCAGGAGGTCGACGGTTCGAGCCCGTTCACCTCCACATAAAAAAGAATTTCGAATGCTTTTTTGATCTTTGACAATTGAATATAACGCTGAGAAACAGAATTGATCGTGTTGTTAGTATTATCGAGGATTTTCACGCCTCGCAGATAAGATATGTAGAGCAGAAGGTGGATGCCTTGGCAACGGACGGCGATGAAGGACGTAGTAAGTTGCGATAAGCCTCGGGGAGTCGCTTAACAGGCTTTGATCCGGGGATTTCCGAATGGGAAAACCTGACCGAGCAAACCTTGGTCATGCCATTGTGAATATATAGCGATGGCAAGCTAACGGGGGGAAGTGAAACATCTCAGTACCCCCAGGAAAAGAAATCAACCGAGATTCCCTTAGTAGCGGCGAGCGAACGGGGAAGAGCCCAAACCGAGAGGATTTTCCTTTCGGGGTTGTGGGACCTCAGTATGGGACTTTGATAAGTAGCAGAATAGTCTGGAAAGTCTTGCCACAGAAGGTGATAGCCCTGTAAGCGAAACTTTGATGAGCCCTAGAGGGATCCCGAGTACTCCGGCACACGTGGAATGTTGGAGGAATCTGGGTGGACCACCATCCAAGGCTAAATACGTGCCGTTGACCGATAGTGAACCAGTACCGTGAGGGAAAGGTGAAAAGAACCCCAGTGAGGGGAGTGAAATAGAATCTGAAACCATCTGCTTGTAACCAGTGGAAGGGCTATGTCCATTCGTGGAAATGCCTGACCGCGTGCCTTTTGCCTAATGAGCCTGCGAGTTATCCTCAGTGGCCTGATTAAGCCGAATAGGTGTAGTCGTAGCGAAAGCGAGTCTGAATAGGGCGCCAGTCACTGGGGATAGACCCGAAGCGAATCGATCTATCCATGGCCAGGGTGAAGCAGAGAGAAAACCTTTGTGGAGGCCCGAACCGGTCAGGGGTGAAAACCTGTCGGATGAGCTGTGGATCGGAGTGAAAGGCTAATCAAGATTCGTGATAGCTGGTTCTCCCCGAAATATATTTAGGTATAGCCTTGTGTGATGACTAGCGGAGGTAGAGCACTGATTGGACTAGGGGGTCGAAAGATCTACCAAACCCAGACAAACTCCGAATGCCGCTGGGTTAGCACAGGAGTCAGTCGGTGGGAGATAAGTCCCATCGGCGAAAGGGAAACAGCCCAGACCGCCGGCTAAGGCCCCTAAATACGAACTAAGTGGTAAAGGATGTGAATTGGCATAGACAGCCAGTAGGTAGGCCCAGAAGCAGCCACCCTTTAAAGAGTGCGTAACAGCTCACTGGTCGATGCGGATTTGCGCCGAAAATGAACCGGGGCTAAGTTCGTTGCCGAAGCCGCGGGTTGCGTACTTGTACGCAGCGGTAGGGGAGCGTTCCCAACGGGTTGAAGGGTTACCGTAAGGAAGCCTGGACTGTTGGGAAGTGAGAATGCAGGCATGAGTAGCGATAAAGGTGGTGAGAATCCACCTCGCCGTAAACCCAAGGTTTCCTGGGCAAGGCTCGTCCTCCCAGGGTAAGTCGGGACCTAAGGCGAGGCCGAAAGGCGTAGTCGATGGAAAACGGGTTAATATTCCCGTACCATTCGGTTTGAGTGATGGAGTGACGGAGAAGGATAGGTCATCCGGGTGCTGGATATCCCGGTTCAAGCTTGTAGGAGGAAAAGACAAGTAAAACCTCTTTTCAATACTCTGAGAAGCGAGTACGAGAGGCATTAGCCTCGTAAAGTGATTGAGTCCATGCTTCCAAGAAAAACTTCTAAACGTTGACGACCGAGTGCCCGTACCGAAACGGACACACGTGGGTGAGTTGAGAATACTAAGGCGCGTGAGAGAACTTTGGCTAAGGAACTCGGCAAATTAACCCCGTAACTTCGGAATAAGGGGTGCCCATATGTACGTGAAAGCCCTCGCGGCTGGAGCGGAAATGGGTCGCAGTGAATTGGCGGTAACGACTGTTTACTAAAAACACAGGGCTCTGCAAACACGCAAGTGGACGTATAGGGTCTGACTCCTGCCCAGTGCCGGACGGTTAAGGGGATGGGTTATCTTCGGAGAAGCTCAGAACCGAAGCCCCGGTAAACGGCGGCCGTAACTATAACGGTCCTAAGGTAGCGAA